>JAKAWO010000030.1 GCA_021827255.1 Acidobacteriota bacterium
ATACGCGGCGAGTTTTTCAATGCCTTGAATCACCCCTGGTTCGGCGATCCGAGCCTGAGTCTGGTCGGATCGAACTTCGGGCGGATCACCAGCCAGGCCAACACGGAGCGTCAAATCCAGTTGGCGATGAAGGTCTTTTTCTAGAACCGCAGAGCGCAGCCCAACGCGCGGCAACGCTTCCGGCGCGAGGACAAGCTCGCAGCGTCGCCCCACGGAGAGCGCTGGGAGTGCGCAGTTCGGGCGAGCGGGATTCAGCAAGTGATCCCTCACCCGGCTCGCTACGCTTGCCACCCTCGTGCCAAGGAAGAGGACTATGCATTTGAGCGGCGCAACCGCCGGCGGTGGGCAACAGGGTGGCGGCGCGCGAGGGAAAGCCGCCGGAGCAAACTGCGAGTCCTGGGCTACAATGTAACGAACCGGGGGTAAAGGAGGGCGGGCGAATGAAGGCGGGACGGTTAGCGGTGATCGCGTGTTTAGGCGCAGGGGCGGTGACGGCGAGGGCGGCGATTCGCCTGACGCCGCAAACTACATTACTCATTAGCCAAGACGAGCCGGGGCCGGTGCAACGGGCGGCGCGCGATATCGAAAGCGACTGGCGAAAGGTTCTGGGTCAGCCGCTGCGCGTGGTTCACGATCCGAAGGAGGCGGCGGCGACGACGCTGGCGATTACGCTCGACGACGACCTGCCGAGCCAGGTGGAGAAGCCGACGGGCTGGGAGAAGCTGCGCATCCAGGCGGTTCGGAAACCTTGGCCGGGCTCGCCGGCGCGGCAGGCGGTGGTGCTGACCGGCTCGGATGTGCGCGGAACGATTTATGCGATTTACCAGTTCTCGCAACAGTTCTTAGGCGTGGATCCTCTCTATTGGTGGACCGACCACGAGCCGGCGCGGCAAGCGGCGATCGAAGTGCCGAATGATTTTTCCGAGACGCAAGGGCCGGCGTTCCATTACCGCGGATTTTTTATCAATGATGAAGACCTGCTGACGGGTTGGAGGCCGGGCATTCGCGACGGCGCCGACATTTCTCTCAAAACCTGGAATCGCGTCTTTGAGGCCATCCTGCGCCTGAAGGGCGACATGGTGATTCCGGGAACCTGGATTTTTCCTTACGAGCCGCAAATCAGGTTGGCGGTGAAACGAGGATTGATTATCACCCAGCATCACGTGAACGTGCTCGGCCTCGATACCTACCGCTGGCCGGACAACGTTCCGTATTCCTTCATCAGCCATCCAAAAATTTTTGAGAGCGCGCTCGAGAGGTCAGCAGAAGAATATCCCCCCAAAGCGCGGATCGTCTGGAGCGTCGGCTACCGCGGGAAGAACGATTTTCCATTTTGGTTGGTGGACCCGAGCGCGCCGAAAACCCCGGCCGCAAGAGCCCAGGTGATTCAGGACGCGATGGGAAAAGAAATTGAAATTGTCCGCCAGCATCACGCGAACGCGCCCATCGTCTTCAACGCCTGGGCGGAATCTGCGGCGTTTATTCGCCAAGGCTTGCTCAAGGTCCCGCCGGGCGTGACGCTGGTGTGGCCGGACGACGGGCACGGGACGCTCCAAGACCGCGGCGAGATCAAAGCCGGCGAGGGCGAGTATTATCACACGGCGATGATTGATTACCGCTCGAACCACTTCAGCGAACTCGTGCCGCTCGAACGAATTGGAGAAGAACTAGGGCGGGCGGCGAAGGCCGGCGCCACGCGGTATCTGGTGGTGAACACGTCGAACCTGCGGCCGGTGGTGATGACCAGCCGCGCCACGATGGAACTGGCGTGGAACCCGAAGCCCTGGATCGCCTCGGCACCGGATGAGAGCGAGGTCTATCTGGCCCAGTGGTGCCGGGAGGAATTCGGACCGCGCGCGGCGCCAACGCTCGAAAAGTATTACCACGCTTATTTCGCCGCCCCGGCGAAGTACGGTCCGGCGCCGGATGATTCGATGGGCGACCAATTTTACCAAGTGATGTCCCGCGGGTTGCTGGTGGGGCTTGTGAAGGGCACGCTGAACAAACCGCTGCCTTCGTTCGGGAATCGGCCGCGACGAACGCTCAGCCAGATGGCCGCGTCCATCGAAACGGAGTGTCAGCAGGCGCGGGCGCGATGGGAAGACGCGCTGCGGCTGGCGGAGCAGGCGCGTCCGCTGGTGGCTCGCGGGCGGCGCCGGTTTTTCCAGGCCAACGTGATGACCCAGGTGGAAATCAACTTGCACGGAAATCAAATGATGGAAGACGTGGCGGCGGCCACGCAAACTGATTCCACGCGCGAGCGCATGGAACGGATTCGCTCCGCCCTCCGCGAAGATAAAGCCATTGAAGCGGCGCTTCACGCGGCGGATTACGGCAAATGGAAAGGATTTTACACGCAGGGCGATTGGCTCGAAGATGTTCCGCTGACCGTGAGCCTTGTGCGAGCTTATCTTCGCCGCCTCGAAGGCCACGCCATGGATTTGAACACCATGATCCGCGCGCAGGACGGCGGCTTCGCCTACTACATGATTACGGCCTACCAGGGAACGCAGAAGGTACAGTTTTAGCGGCGTATCGAAGGGCGCGGCGATTTCCGCGCGGTTCAAAGGACAAGGGCGGTCTCAATGCCAGGGGCGACGATGACCGTATCGTCGGCTTTTGCCGCGACCGCGAGGGCCAAGGCGGGCGGGACGTCAAAGGACTGGCAAGCCACGCCGTTGAAGCACGAACCGGAGGCGTCGAGGCCGGTTCCAGAAGCCTTCACTGCCGCTTCGATGCGCGTCCACCACCAGAAGAATGTCGCCATGCGATCCTCCCGCGCAGCCGCATCATAAGCGGCGCGAGTGGCGGGCGGGAAGAACTGCTGCACGATTCCTTCCAATCCAGCGAGCGGCCGGATGGGTTCAAGGTCCACGCCGACCGGACAATCTGTTGATAGCGCGACAGCACACCAATCCTCGAGGCGTGAAATGCTGAACTCGATTTCCTCTTCCTCCAGCCGCGGCTTGCCATGCGGTTCCTGAACGAGGGGCGAGGGCGCGTGACCGAGCCAAGCGATCATGAGTTTGCGCAGTGCTCGCCGCCCAGCGAGCGAGGAAAAATAAGGGCGTAGGGGTGGTATCTCGGCGGGCCAGCCCCGATCCGCGAGGGTTGAGGCGGCGCGGCATTCGGCAGGCGGAACAGATGGACCTCAACCCTGGCGGGGGAGGATAACCGAAGATGTTTCCGAGGTTTCATTTCGGCCAACCCATCACCGGTTCTCTGAAGAGCAACGCTGCGCGCACCAGAGTCAGGCGACGGAACCGGATGACGATTCGCCGTCGCGCTCGTGTTGCCGCAGAGGAAAACCGGCTGCGAGGGCTGGCAAAGGCCCCTCGACGATGCGCGCCCGGTCGAACGAGTCCTGCCAGGCGGCCGGAATTCCAGCCCACGACGTGCCGGCGGGAAGCCGTTCGCCCTTCATCAGAAGCGAAATCGCGTCCAGCCGCGAACCAGCTTCGATCTCGGAGTCATAAAGGACTACGGACCCCGCGCCGACGGTGCAGCCAGCGCCGATACGAAGGCGAGCGGCCTTCAGAATCCGGTCCTCAAACAGGTGCGTCTGCAGGACGCAGCCTTCATTAAGGGCAGCGCGGTCGCCAATCTCTGTAAGGTCGTACTCGAGGAAGCCGGTGGTGTCAATATAGGCGCAGCGGCCGACCTTGACCCCGAGCAGCCGGAGGTGCGCGGGGAGAAAGGGAGTGCCGCGCAGCGCGTTCAGGATGAGCGGCGTGGCAAAGAATTCGTACAGGGCGTTCTGAAGTTCCAGCCGCCAGACGAAATTACTCCAAAGCGGACGCACGAAGGGCCTGAAGCGGCCGATGAGCGCCCACTTCACGCCGGCTACCATCAGCGCGGCCGAAATGCGACAGGCAGCATAGACCAGCGGCAACAGAGTCAGCATGGGCGCCCAACCGAAGTGGCGAGAGAGAGCGAGAGAGCCTTCGATGACCGTGGCAGCGACAAGGATGAAACCCGCCGGCGGCAGCGTCACGCGGAGCAGCTCGAACGCGCCCCGCGCCCACCGGAGCTTGGCGGGCAGTAAGTCCGCTCTTCGGTGAATTGGGCGCTTGGCTGGCGACGCGGCAGAAGAATGGGCGGCGAGCCGAGCCAGGAGGCGCGAGGCTCGGTGGCCTGGGTCCGGTCTTGGGGAGCAAGGGAGAGCACGCCGACAAGTGATTCGTCGCCCAGCACCGTGCCGGTCGGAACCACGCCGCTGTTGCCCACAAAGGCGCGGCGCCCCAGCCGGGTTTCTCTCACGGTCATCCATCCGCCCTCGATGTGCGGCGGGCCGAGCGTGACTTCATCCGCGATGGTGCTCCCGCTAGCAAGTTCGAGGAGGTCGAGAGTGGTTGACATGGCCGTTGAAAGGTCGCCCATCTTCCCGACCTTCGCCCCGAGAGCGCGATACCAGGACGGCACGTAAAGCGTGGCATGAACGCCGCCAATAACGTCAAGACTGAGCGCCAGCAGCCGGTCGAGCAGCCAATTGCGAACGTAAAAGGCTCCGTGGAGCGGGTACGTCCCGGCGCGAATGCGGCCGACGAGGCACCACTTCAGGAGGGTCACGAGGAGGGTCAGGATGAGAACAAAGGAGGCGCCGACCAGCGGGGTGGCCGCCCAAATCCATAAAGAAGTCGTCGTCGCGGGAAACGGACGAATGTGAAAACATTTCCCCCCAAACCTTGGCGAGACGGCGCTGGGTCGGAGTCCGCGGAGCGCGGGGCGATGAACCAGGGCGCGGGGAAGCGCTCCGCCGCCGCGGCGGCAGGAGGGCGCCACGGTCCAGCTTGCCGCTCGGAAGCAGCGGCAGCTTGGGGAGGGGTTCGATCAGCGCCGGAACCATGAAGCCGGGAAGGCGGGCGCGCAATATCGAACGAAAGCGATTTTCATCCACCGGCCTGCCATTCGACGGCACGACGTAACCGACCAACTGCTGAATGCCAGACGGATCCTCGCGCACGGCGCAAGCCGCCGAGGCGATATCCGGCGCCCCCAGCATCACCGACTCGATCTCACTCAGCTCGATGCGAAATCCGCGCAGCTTGACCTGCGCGTCCGCGCGTGGGCGTGGTAAGCGGGACGGCTTACCTTTTCTCCACGCGCGGTCTTGGGGCGGAGAAAAGTCGCCGCCTACTTCGACAATACGATCTGCGCCAGCCCGGCGGCGCGAAGCTGTCGGTTGAGCGCCGGCAAGTCGGCTCGTGTGATCTCGCCCCAACGCTCCATCGCTTGATCGAATCCCTTTTCGACTGAACTCATCGCTTGAACCTCGGCGGCGGTGGGCGCAGCGTCGGCGGCGTCCACATTGGCGTAAAGGTTGCTGGCGTCATCGTTGACGTGCCGGAGCGTGATCGCCGGCGCGGCGGCCGTCGCGCTGCTCGGCGCGGCGATCAGGGTGGCGACTTTCTTTTCGAGCGCGGCGACCGAGGCTTTGACGGCGCCGCTCGATTGCCCAGAGAGTCTTTGAAGCCGCTGGCGCACGGACCGCGCTTGGGTGAGCGCATCCTCGCTGCGGGTCATGAGCGAAGCGAGTTTCAGCTCCATGTGGAACATCAACTGGAGCCCGGCGGGAGAAGTTTTAACGCGCGGATCCATCTTGACGAGGAGCGGGGCCGAATAGCTCTTTCCATCAGCGATAAGCCGCACGGTGTAGTCGCCGGGCAAGGCGCGCGGACCCTCGGGCGCAAGCGGCGTGCGATGCGGGACGGCGGAAATGGGATAGCCGCTCGAAGCCGATTGGGGCGCGGGATAGTGGAGGTTCCACACCCAACGGTGCATGCCGGCGCTGGACGGAAGCGCCTTTGGAACGCGAACCCAATACAACGGAATTTGGAGCTTCTTGATCTGCGCTTCCGTCAAACCCGCGTGGGCGGCGCTCGAATAGCGGCGGACAAGATGACCGTCGGAATCGAGAATTTCGAGCGTGACCGGCCCGGCGGCTGGGTGCGCGAGCCAGTAATCCAGGATGGCGCCCGAGGGAGGGTTCTGTCCGGTGGGTTCATCGGGAGGAAGCGGCGTGTCGGTGTTGGTGTCGCGGCGAATGCGATAGGCGGTCTCAGGCTTAAAGAGAAAGGCGGAGGACGGCTCGACGGCCCGGTTGATCTGGCGCAGCGGCGTGATGTCATCCAGCACCCAAAACGACCGGCCGTGCGTGGCGACAATGAGGTCGTTATCGTGAATCCAAAGGTCGCGCATCGAGGTGTGCGGCAGATTGAGCTGCAACGATTGCCAATGGTCGCCGTCGTCGAAAGAAACCCATACGGCGGTTTCTGTCCCGGCGAAGAGCAGGCCTTGCCGCCCCGGATCTTCGCGCACCGTATTCACCGGCGAGTTGTCCGGAAGGCCCTGGGTGATGAGCCGCCAGGTCTTCCCGCCGTCAAGCGTGCGGTAGATAAAAGGCCGCAAGTCATCAATGCGGAAGCGGCTGATGGAGACGTAAGCGGTTTCATCATCGAAGGGCGACGCGGCGATCATGGTGACTTTGCTCCACGGCGTCACGCCCGGCGGGGTGACGTTCTTCCAACTTTTGCCCCCATCGCGCGTCACCCAAACACGCCCGTCATCGGTGCCCGCCCAAAGGGTCTCCACGCTCTTGAAGGACGGAGCAAGCGCGTAGATCGCCCCGCGCACCGTTTTAGCGTAAGCGTCCTTCGCGGCGAGCGCGCCGAGGCTGGCGGGAATGCCCGGATGCCGGCGCGTCAAATCGGGGCTGATGATTTGCCAGGAATTTCCACCGTCGGTGGTTTTGAACACGACGTTCGCGGCGTAATAGAGAACGCGCGGATCCACGGGCGAGAAGACGATCGGCTCGGTGCGGTCGGCGCGATATTTGGGGTTGGCGAGGGCGAGCGGCGTTACGTTCTCCACCTGGCCGGTGACCCAGTTGAATTTGGAGACTTGGGTGCGGCCGGCGCCATAAACGATGTTGGGATGGAGCGGGTCGGGCGCGGCGTAACCGTATTCGATGATGCCGACGGGGTGCCAGTCGCGGAAAGTGATCTCTCCGTCGTTGCCGCGGCTTTCGATGCCGACCGAGCCGCTTTCCTGCTGACCGCCATAAATTCGGTAAGGAAACTGGTTGTCGGTGATGACGTGGTAAAGCTGCGCGGTGGGCTGGTTGTACCACGAGCTCCAGGTTTTGCCGCCATTGACGGTGACGAGCGCCCCCTGATCGCCGACCAGGAGGATAATGTTGGGATCGTTCGGATTGATCCAAATGTTCTGATAATCGTCGCCTCCGGGCGCGCCGCGAAGGGCGGTCCAGGTTTTGCCGCCGTCGGTCGAGCGCCAGGTCACGATGCTGGCGCAGTAAACGATGTCGGGATTATTCGGGTCCACTTTGGGGACGGGCAAATCGCCGCCGCCAATGCGCTCGACAGGCCGCGGGTCATGCGTGACTCGATACCAGCGCGCGCCGGCGTCGTCGGAGCGGTAAAAGCCGAGGCCTTTGCCCGATTGGTAAGCGGCGGAGACCGTGGTCGCCAGCGTGGCATAAAGGCGGTCCGGATGGCTGGGCGCGATGGCGACGTAAGCCTGAACTATTTTTTTCGGCAGGCCGTGGGTAAGCCGCGTCCAGGTGCTGCCGCCGTCGGTGGATTTGTAAATGCCGCCTCCCGCGCCGCCATAAGCGTTGTTATCTTCCCACGGGCCTTGGCGCGCCCGCCAGAGCGTGGCGTAAACGATTTGGGAATTGGCAGGATCAATCTCGACGTCGTCGCCGCCCGTGTTCTCATCCTTGTAAAGAACCTTTTGCCAAGTCTTGCCGCCGTCGGTGGAGCGGAAGATGCCGCGCTGCGGATTGGCGCCGTAAGGATGGCCGAGGACGGCGGCGAAGACTCGGTTCGGGTTGCGCGGGTCCACGGCAAGGGCGGGAATTTGTTCGCTGTCGCGGAGGCCGAGAAAGGTCCAAGTCTTTCCGGCGTCGGTGGATTTGTAAATGCCGTCACCGATGGAAAGGTCGGGGCGCTCTAAACCCTCGCCGCTGGCGACGTAAATAATGTTGGGCTCGGACGGCGCCACGGCGATGGCGCCGATGGATTGCGTGGGCTCGTGGTCGAAGATGGGCTTCCAGGTGCGACCGTAGTCGTCGGATTTCCAGACGCCGCCGTCCACCGCGCCGATATAGAAAACATTGGGCCGGCTGGGTACGCCGCAGGCCGCGCGCGTCCGGCCGCCGCGGTAGGGACCCACCAGCCGCCAGCGCATCCCTTGATAAAGGCTTTTGGAAAACTCCCGCGCCGAACCGGCAGCGGGCATTACGACGAGACATCCAAAAAGAATAAGTAAAGAGTGGCGAACTCGAATCATCCCATCCCTCCCACCATAAAATGCCGACGATGCACAGCATAAACCAAACGCCAAGCAAAACGACGAACCAAGTGACCGGGGCGCGCGAAACGATGCATAATGAACCGGCGCGGGCGAAAGCCCGCCGCTCCATTCTACGGCACTCGCATTCCAACGGAAGCGCGTGAAGGATCTCAACCCGAGGAGTATGAGGCGCAAGATCAACCGCAGGAATTTCCTGAAAGAATCGGCGCTGGGAGGAGCTTGGCCGCTGGCCGCGAAGCGCGCAACCTCTGCGCCAGCGAACGGAGCGAGGACAGCCCGTCATGAGTTTGCTGGACAGCGGCTCGCGCGGTTCCCTATAATGGGGTTTTTCTCGCTCGGGCGGAGGATAGATGGGAGAGGTGCTGGACATCAAGGCCACGCTCAACCTGCCGCAGACGGCCTTCCCGATGAAGGCTAACCTGCCCCAGAACGAGCCCCTGTGGCTGGCCAAGTGGGAGCGCGAAAATCTCTACGGGGGGATTCGCGCCCAGCGCCATGCCGCGCCGATTTTCCTGCTCCACGACGGCCCGCCTTATGCCAATGGGCGCATCCATTTGGGCACGGCGCTCAACAAGCTCCTGAAGGATTTCATTGTCAAATCCAAGACGATGGCCGGGTTTAATTCCCCTTACGTCCCTGGCTGGGACTGCCACGGCCTGCCCATTGAGCTCAACGTGGACCGCGAACTCGGTCCGCGCAAGGCGCAGATGAGCGCGGTAGAAATTCGGCAAGCTTGCCGGCAATACGCGCAAAAGTTTGTGGACCTCCAGCGGCAGGACTTCATTCGCCTCGGCGTGTTGGGCGAATGGAACGCGCCTTACCTCACCATGGATTACACCTACGAGGCGCTGATCGCCGAGTTGTTTTTGAAGTTCCTCGAACAAGGTTACGCCTATCGCGGCTTGAAGCCGGTTTATTGGTGCATTTCAGACCGGACGGCGCTGGCCGAGGCCGAAGTCGAGTACGAAGATCATCGCAGCCGCTCGATTTACGTCAAATATGCGCTCGCCTCGGACCCGGCGAGCCTCGCTCCGGAACTGGCCGGGCGGAAGGTGTGGGTCATCATCTGGACCACCACGCCCTGGACGCTCCCGGCCAGCCTGGCCGTCGCCTTCCACCCCGATTTTGAGTATTCGGTGGTCCAAGACGGCGGCGAAGCTTACTTAGTTGAAAGCCGTCGCGTCGAGCCGGCCTTCCACGAAGCGGGCCTCAAACCTTCCAAGCTGCTGGCGCGCATCCTGGGCAAAAAACTCGAAGGGATTCAGTTGCAGCACCCGTTTCTCGACCGCAAAGTGCCGGGCGTGTTGGCCGATTACGTCACCGCCGAAGATGGAACCGGCTGCGTCCACACTGCTCCCGGCCACGGCACCGAGGACTATGAAACCGGCATCAAGTACGGCCTGGAGATTTACTCCCCGGTCGGCGACGGAGGAGAGTTCATCGAGGGCCTGCCGGAATACAAGGGCAAAACCGTTTTCGACGCCAATGGGGCGATCATTGAATTGCTCAAGGCGCGGGGCACGCTGGCCGGCTCGCCCGGCTGGCTGACGCACGCTTATCCCCATTGCTGGCGCTGCCATCAGCCGGTTATTTTCCGCGCCAACGAGCAATGGTTCATCCGCATTGACCACGAAGAGCTGCGCATGCGGGCGCTCGCCGAAATCAAGCGTGTCCGCTGGTCGCCCGCCTGGGGCGAGGAACGTATCGCCAACATGATCGCCACCCGTCCCGACTGGTGCATCTCTCGCCAGCGAATCTGGGGCGTGCCGATCACGGTGTTTCATTGTGTTGAATGTAAAAAGCCCGTGATGGATGCGAAGCTGGCGCGGCCGGCGGTCGAGCTTTTCAAGAAAGAGGGAGCCGACGCCTGGTACACGCATCCGGTCGAGGAGCTGCTGCCGGCCGGAACTCGCTGCCCGGGTTGCGGCGGCGCCAAGTTTCGCAAAGAGACGGATATTCTGGATGTCTGGTTCGACTCGGGCTCGAGCCACGCCGCGGTGCTCGGCCACCGCGAAGACCTGCCTTGGCCGTCGGACGTTTATCTCGAGGGGGGTGACCAATATCGGGGCTGGTTCCACAGTTCGCTGCTGGTGGCCATGGTCAGCCACGGCAGCGCGCCTTATCGCCAGGTCCTGACGAACGGTTGGGTGCTCGACGCCGAAGGGCGGGCGATGTCCAAGTCGCTCGGCAACGTCATTGACCCGAATGAAGTCATCAAGACGCACGGCGCGGAAATTCTCCGGCTCTGGGTCGCCTCCGTGGACTTCCGCGAGGACGTCGTCATTTCGCCGGACATCCTCACCCGGCTCTCAGAAGCCTACCGCAAGCTGCGCAACACCTTCCGCTATTGTCTTTCGAATCTCTACGACTTCGATCCGGCGGAAGACCTTGTCTCCGGTGACGCGCTCGAGGAAGTGGACGCCTGGGCGCTTTTGCGCGCGGCCGAAGTGCTGGAGCGTGTAGAAGCATCGTACCGCGAGTTTGAGTTCCACAAGGTTTACCGGGCGATTTACGATTTTGCTACGGTGGACCTGAGCGCCTTTTATTTCGACATTCTGAAAGACCGCCTTTACACGGCCCCGCCTCGCTCGGCGCGCCGGCGTTCGGCGCAGTCGGCGCTTTACCGGATGGCGGAGGCGCTGGTGCGGGCGCTCGCTCCCTTGATGAGCTTCACCGCCGACGAGGCGTGGTCGCACTTGCCCGGCTTGCCTTCGGGGGAGGCGCGGCCGCCGAGCGTTCATCTGGCCCCCTTCACGCCGCCGGCCGACCTGCGGGGCGCCGTTTCAGAAAAGCATCGGGGCCGGATGGGGAACTGGCCGCGCCTGATCGCCGTGCGTGACGCGGTCCTCAAGGCGCTCGAAGCCGCGCGGCAGGAGAAGTTCATTCGCAGCGCGCTCGAATCGCGCATCGTGCTGGGCGCCGGGGGCGAGTTGCGCGCCCTGCTCCAGGAGTATCTTTCCTTTCTGCCCACGCTTTTTATCGCGTCTCAAGTGGAGCTGGCCGCCGGTGTGCTCGAAGGCGTGCCATCGAGCAGCCTTCCCGGCCTCAAGGTCAAGGTGGAGCGAGCCCGCGGCGCAAAATGCGCCCGCTGCTGGAATTACTCGGAGCAGGTCGGCCGCGATTCGCGATACCCTGATGTTTGCGAGCGGTGTTCGGAGGCGCTCCGGGAGATCGAGGCAGCCCGCTGAGCGCCCAAGGGCGCGGGCGATGCCGCTTCCCAAATTGGTTATGTCCGAGGGTTCTCTCGAGACGGCCCGGCGAATTCCCCGCAAGCTCTGCGCCTTCATTGCGCTGCTGATCTTCATCGCCGACCAGGTGTCGAAGCAGGTCATCAAGGAAGCCGTTCCGCGTGGCGCGGTCATCCCGGTGCTGCGCGGTTTTTTCAACATCACTCACACGGAAAACCCGGGGGTGGCGTTCAGCCTGTTCTCCTCCTCGCCTTCGCCGCTCAAAACCTTTGTGTTGATTAGCCTCTCGGCGGTGTTGCTGGCTGTCGTGCTGTTCTTTTTCTGGCGCGCGCAGGACATGCGCTGGCCGACCGGTTTGGGCCTTTCGCTGATTCTGGGCGGCGCCGCGTCCAACCTTGCCGACCGCATTCGTTACGGCAAGGTCGTGGACTTTCTTGATTTTTATTTCCGCGCCTATCATTGGCCGACGTTTAATCTGGCGGACAGCGCGATCGTTGTGGGGGCAGGTTTTCTGATTCTCGATGTCCTGCTATCCGGCTCGTAGGCGGGGCGGGCGGCGAGCCTCTCGCCGAGCGGAGGCAGCGAGGGGGCTTTGGCGCGCGCCGCCGCGACCGCCCGAGCGCAGATCGGCCGACGCATGAATCCACCGCCCGTCGTGGAGTTTACCGTGGGTCCGAACGAAGCGGGCCTCCGCCTCGATGTCTGTCTTGTCCTCCATATGCCGGACTGGAGCCGCAGCCAGCTTCAGCGCCTCATCCGGTCGGGCCGCGTATCAGTCGGCGCGATCGAGGCTCGCAAGGCAGGCCAGCTTGTTGAAGCCGGCGACGCTGTTGCCGCCGTGGCCTTCCGCGAACCCTTCCGCGCGCAAGCGGAGGCGCTGCCGCTCAATATCCTTTATGAAGATCGTGATTTGGCGGTGGTGGACAAACCCCCCGGCATGGCCGTTCATCTGGGCGCGGGGGCACGCTCCGGGACGCTCGTCAACGCCCTCCTGCACCACTTCGGGTCGCAACTTTCCGCCGCCGCCGGCGAAGCTCGCCCTGGCATCGTGCATCGCCTGGACAAAACGACTTCCGGTCTGATCCTCATTGCCAAAAACGACGCCGCCCACCGCGCCTTGGCCGCGCAATTCAAGCAGCGCGAGGTTCAAAAGACCTACTACCTTTTGGCGCACGGCCGCCTGGAGCGTGATACGGGCGAGATTCGTCTTCCTGTCGGCCGCGATCCCCACCGCCGCGTGCGCATGAAAACCGGAGGAATTCGCGCCCGCCAGGCGGTCACGCAGTATCGCGTCCTCTGCCGCTACCCGGGTTTTACCTTTGTCGAGGCCCATCCCCGCACCGGACGAACGCACCAGCTTCGCGTCCACTTTGCCTCGCTTGGACATCCCATCGTCGGCGACACGCTCTACGGCGCGCCGCGCGTCGCCCGCGCTGAGGGCCGCGAAGTCGCCCTGGGACGCGCCTTTCTTCACGCCGCCGCGCTTCGATTCCGCCATCCTGCGACCGGCCAGGAAATGGCGTTCACCGCGCCGCTGCCCGACGATCTTCAAAGTTTTCTTTCATCCCTCTCGCGCGAATCCGAACCCAAAGACATCCTCCCATCGCAAAGGAAAATCTCATGAAGCGTCTTTTAGCCTTATCCGTTCTTTTGATCGTTGGTGTATCCTCGCCGCCTTTTGCCCAAGCGGGCAAGAAGCGTCTGACCCTCGCGCTCGCCACGCGCCGCGGCGCCATCGTTTCGCGTTGGATTTCCCGCCTCCGCTGGCGGCCCCACAAGGACCAAATCAGCTACCTTCGCTACGATGCCTCGGGCGGCGCGACGCTCCGCCTTTACGACGTCGCCGCGCGCCAGGAGACGCTCTTGCTTGATCCCGATCAAATCCGGGCGCCGCTCCATCTTGAGTCCTACCGATGGTCCCCGGCGGGCGATTCATTGCTCTTCCTCGGGAAAAACAATCTGTGGCTGTATGACGTGCCAAGCGGCAAGGCCCGCCGGCTTACGCGCAGCGCCGTGCCCGAAAAGGATCCCACGTTTTCTCCCGACGGCCGCCGCGTTGCCTTTGTGCGGGCAAATAATCTTTACACTCTGAACCTTGCGACGGGCAATCAGCGCCAGCTCACCACTGACGGCTCTGCAATTATTTATAACGGTCGGTTCGATTGGGTTTACAAAGAAGAGCTCTCCGAGCGCGCCACGGGCCGCGCCTACCGTTGGTCGCCGGACGGCAAGATGATCGCCTTCCTGCGCCTCGATGACGGCCCCGTGCCCGTCTATCCCATCACGCATTACCTTTCGACCCACGTGACCCAGACCCTCGAACGGTTTCCCCAGGCTGGCGATCCCAATCCCATCGCTTCCTTTCACGTCGTCACCGTTGGCCCCGCGCGTCACGAATGGTCGCGCTCGTTCGGCAAAGCGGACAACGTTGAATACCTTGGGCCGCAAATTTCCTGGCTGCCCAATTCTTCCGCGGTCGCCTTTCTCACCCTCAATCGCCCGCAAACCGTCGAGAAGGTTCATCTGTGGAATCCGGCTTCCGGCGACGACCAAACCTTGGTCACGGAAACCGATCCTTACTGGATCAATTCGCTGACCGCGCCGTATTTCCTCAAAAACGGCCGGCGGTTTTTGTGGCTCTCCGAGCGCGACGGCTGGCAGCACCTTTATCTTTATCGAACCCACGGCCAGCTCATCCGCAAGCTGACGAGCGGCGATTGGATGATCGATCATCCGGCGTTATCGAATGTGCCGAAATTTCAAGTGGACCCGAAGCGCGGCTGGGTTTATTTTGAGGCAACCTTGCCCAGCCCGCTCCAGCGCCAAATCTATCGCGCGCGGCTCAACGGCCGGGACTTCGAGCGCGTCTCCAAGCCTGCCGGCACGCATGTGTTCACGCTTTCCCCCGATGGCCGCTATCTGGTGGACGTTTATTCCAATTACAAAACTCCGCCCGAAACTTTTCTCCTCTCGAACAACGGCAAAACCCTGGCCACGCTCGACCAGCCCAAAAATCACCTTGCCGAATACGACCTCGGCGTCACAAAATTCGTTCACGTTCGCGCGCCAGATGGCACCCTGCTCGACGCCCGCTTGGTCCTGCCGCCCGATTTCGATCCTCACAAAAAGTATCCGGTCATTGTCTATGTTTACGGCGGCCCGGGCTTCCAGATGGTTCGCAACGCCTGGGGCGTGACCAGTTTCTTTGACCTCTATCTTGCCCAGCAAGGCTACCTGGTTTGGACGCTCGATAATCGCGGCTCGTGGGGCCGAGGCCACGCCTTTGAATCCGTCATCTTCGAGCACCTGGGACAGCACGAACTCGCTGACCAGTTGACCGGCGTGAATTATCTCAAGTCGCTGCCCTACGTGGACCCGAACCGCTTCGGCATTTGGGGCTGGTCGTATGGCGGCTACATGACGCTTTACGCGCTCACCCACGCGCCTGGCGTTTTCAAGTGCGGCGCGGCCGGCGGCCCCGTCACCGACTGGAAATTCTACGACAGCATTTACACCGAGCGCTACATGCGCACCCCCCGGGAAAATCCCCTAGGCTACCGCAAGTCTTCACCGCTCCGCGCCGCCAGCCGATTGCGCGCTAAAGTCTTGCTCATCCACGGCGCCGACGACGATAACGTCCACATGCAAAACACCCTGAACTTTGTCAACGCGCTCGTCGAGGCTAAAAAGCCCTTCAGCCTTTACATCCAGCCGGGGCAAAAACACGGCTTCGTCGGCTACACCGACCGCGTCTATCTGGTCCGCCGCCTTTATGCCTTTTTCAAGAAAAACTTGTAGCGCGTAACGCAGAGTTGTTCTTTAACTCTGCGGCTTGTACGCTTGTTCGGTGTCGTGGCGGCGAAGGCTGGTGGTATCCGACCGCTATTTCTTCGTCACTTGCAATCGGCTCGGCAACGTGGGGTGTAAGCTTGTGCGCCGCGTTGAACACCCTCTCCAAGAGCCCCACCGCCACTCGGCCCTTGATCTTTGTCACCGCCGTGGGCCCCGGGTTGCTTTGGACCGGAACATTTCTCCACTCAAGCAGATCGGAGTGACACTCTCCGCTGGAGATCTCATATGTCTTGATGGCGCTCTGGGCCGTGCTGCTGGTGATTCAATTGCGAATCTTCACGCCCACC
>JAKAWO010000358.1 GCA_021827255.1 Acidobacteriota bacterium
GGCGAAGAAGTGGAAATCGTTCTCGACCATACGCCGTTTTATGCCGAGGCGGGCGGGCAAGTCGGCGACACCGGGCATTTTCTTGCGCCGGGAAGCGACCACCAGCTCGCGCACATTCATGACACTTACCGCCCCGTCACCGGTGTCATCGCGCATCGGGCCGTCGCGCGGGACACGATTCACGCCGGCGACATGGTGACCGCCGTGGTGGATGTCGAACGCCGCGACGCCATCCGGCGGAATCACACCGCGACGCATTTGCTCCACGCCGCGCTCAGGAACATTCTCGGGACGCATGTCAAACAGGCCGGGTCGTTGGTTGCGCCGGACCGGCTGCGGTTCGATTTCTCGCATTTCGCTCCGCTCGGCGAGCAAGACGCGCTCGACATTGAAGACCTGGTGAACCGACACATCTTCAGAAACGAAGAAGTTAACACAGAGGTCACGGAGCTCGAAAAAGCCATCGAATCCGGGGCGATGGCGCTGTTTGGCGAAAAATACGGCGACAAAGTGCGCGTGGTTTCAATTGCCGACGGCAGCTTCTCGAAAGAGCTTTGCGGCGGGACGCACGTCCGGCGGACGGGCGACATCGGCCTGTTCAAAATTATCAGCGAAGCGAGCGTCAGCGCGGGCACGCGCCGCATCGAGGCGCTGACCGGGGCGGGCGTGCTCGAATATCTGCGAAAAGCGAGCGAGACGCTGGCGATCCTGGGAGAAACCTTGCGCGCCAAGCCCGAAGAATTGCTCGCGGCGGCGGAAAAGCTCGCGCAATCGGAAAAGAAGCTGCGCAAGCAGCTCGAAGCGCGCGAAATGCGCCGCGCGGCAACCGAGGCCGGCGACCTGGTCAGCCGCGCCCGAGATGTTAAGGGCGTGCGCGTCATCGCCGAGCGCGTGGACGTCACAGATCGGGCGGCCCTGCGCCAGATGATTGACAGCCTGCGGCCCAGGCTCGGCTCAGGAGTCATCGCGCTCGGCAGCGGCGGCGATGGCAAGGCGGCATTGGTGATCGGCGTGACCAAGGACTTGACCGAACGGCTCGACGCCGGCAAGATCGTCCGCGAAGCCGCCAAAATTATCGAAGGCACGGGCGGCGGACGAAAAGATTTGGCCGAAGCCGGCGGCAAAAACCCCGCCAAGCTCGACGATGCGCTTCGGGCTGTTCCTCGCATCGTCGAGGAGACGCTCGGAACATAAATTCCACCGGAGAAAAACGCATGTCGGCTTATCTGATCGCGGATGTTGTTCGGGTTAAAGACGAAGCCAAGATGGCGGAGTACCGGAGTCGCGTGGGGCCGGTGGTAGAAAAGTTTGGCGGCAAATATCTCGCGGCGGGCGGCAGGTTCGAAATCATGGAAGGCGACTGGCGGCCGACTTTTCCGGTGATCATTCGCTTTCCAAGCCTCGAGCAGGCGCGGGCCTGGTACCATTCCGATGAGTACCGGGAGCTTAAGAGCCTGCGACAGCGCGCTTCGGACGTGAATATCGTTTTCCTCGAAGGGCTTGAATAACCGGGGCGCGGGCCTGTGACCTCAACGGCGCCGATTAAGGGGACAGGTGGCCGCCAGCGAGGTTGATTTCGCTTTTGCCCCTCTCTTTGCTTCGGCCTCGGATAAAATAATTTCCAAATTTTCCTGCTTGTTGGCTCTTGTGGGTTGGGGCTATAATCGGTTCAATCTGGTGGAATCCTCCGGCGTGAATTCGGCCGGAGGAAGGGGCGCCAGGCCTGGACCGCCAGCGTGGGCAGACACCCCGTTCCGGCTTTCTGGGGTGAAGGGCAAGGAGGGGAAGAGTTCTATTCCCTGCTCGAAGGCAGGGTGAGGAGCTCAATGCGCTGCGGAAAAGGCTTCGAAGCACGGCTTCTCAGCCCAGGGCTGATCGCGGCGGCGCTAACGATGGTGTCGGCGCGCGCCCGGGCCGACCAGATTGTCGCGCTAACCAACCGGCACGGTCAAATCGTTTACGTCAACACCAACCTTCCCGCACCCATCTCGCGGCGCGCGGCTGTTCTGCCGGCCGAGAATCGCCATCCGCAGATCGGCCGCATTGACACGCTGGCCGACCAAATCGCCCGCCAGCACCGCGTAGATCCAACTCTTGTCCATGCCATCATCCGGGTTGAATCGGACTATGACTCGACCGCCGTTTCATCCAAGGGAGCGATGGGGCTGATGCAGCTCATCCCCCAAACGGCAGTGCGCTATGGGGTGGGCAATCCCTTTGACCCGCGTCAGAACATTGAGGGCGGGGTCACTTATCTCAAGTACCTTCTGAATCTTTTCCATGGCAACCTGCGGCTGGCGCTTGCGGCGTACAACGCGGGTGAGAACTCGGTCATCAAGTGGGGAGGCATTCCTCCCATCACTGAAACCCAGCAATACGTTCAAAAGGTCACTCAGCTTTACCGGCCCAGCCGGTCGGCGGGCTCGTCGAAAGCGGCGGAGGGGTTGCCGCTGCCCGCGGCGCCCATTCTCCGGTATGTGGATGCCCAAGGGGTGGTCCACTTCACGAACGCAGAATGACGGCAACCGCCTTGGAGGCATCCGCGTCCCATACCCTCGAAAGGAATACAGGAGGTCCAACGAGATCCCCAACCCGTGATCGCACCGAGCGGCGGTATCTCACCGGCGTGTGGGTGCTGATGGTGACGGCAAGCCTAGGCGGAGCGGCACGCGCGGCGCGGCGCAGGATCGTTTACAGCCCGCTGGCGCGCGCCTCGGGCGCTTACTTTCATG
>JAKAWO010000031.1 GCA_021827255.1 Acidobacteriota bacterium
TCAATGTCGCAGAAGCGCTTTTCGAAGAAAATCTCCTGCCACTGCCGCACCATGCCCAGCGAGCGATTGTTGATGACCGCGATCTTGACCGGAACACGGTATTGAACGATGGTCGCCAGGTCGTTCAGCGTCATTTGGAAGCCGCCATCGCCGACCAAGGCGACCACCTGACGTTCAGGGAAGGCCATCTGCGCGCCCATGGCCGCCGGAAAGCCGTAACCCATGGCGCCCAGTCCGCTCGAGGAGAGCCAGGTTCGAGGCTGGCGGAAATTGTAAAATTGAGCCGCCCACATCTGGTGCTGGCCCACGTCCACAGCGATGATGGCATCGTCGTCCGCCGCTTGCGAGATGGCTTCGATCACATGCTGCGGTTTAGCGATGCTCGAATGCTTGTCGTAAGCGAGGGGATGCTCCCGCCGCCAAGCCTTGATCCGCCCCAGCCACTGCTCGCGTTCCGGGGCCGGAGCGGACGACCGGCGTCGCTTGATTTCAGCGATGAGCGCCTGCAAAGCCTCTTTAGCGTCGCCGACCAGGGCCAGGTCCACGCGGACATTCTTGTTGATTTCCGAGGGGTCCACGTCAAAGTGGATCTTTTTCGCCAGCGGCGCAAAGCCGTCCAGACGTCCCGTCACCCGGTCGTCAAAGCGAGCGCCTACGGCCACGAGCAGATCGCTATGGCAAATCGCCATGTTGGTTGAATACGATCCGTGCATGCCCAGCATGCCGAGCGAGAGCGGATGGCGCGAAGGGAACGTCCCCAGACCCATCACCGTCGTGGTGACCGGAATGCGAATGAGCTCGGCCAGCTCACGGAGTTCCTCTGATGCGCCCGAGGCCACCACTCCGCCCCCGGCATAAAGCACCGCCCGACGGCTCTCGAGCAACATTTCGGCGGCGCGCGCCATCTCGGCTTCGGTCCATTCGCGCTGGCGGCGGGGGTGTTCGTAGCGGGGATTCGAAGGCAGCGCCGCATCGGCCTTTTCCATCAGCACGCTCTTCGGAAGGTCCACCAGCACCGGCCCAGGCCGCCCGGAGACAGCGGTCTCAAAAGCCGCTTCAATCACCTGGGGAATGTCCGCCGCCTTCTCGACCAGATAAGCGCGCTTGGTCGCGGCAAGCGCCATGCCCACCGTGTCCGCTTCCTGGAAGGCGTCCTTGCCAATGAGCGGGGCCGGGACTTGCCCCGTGAGCGCCACCACAGGGATTGAATCCATCAGTGCGGACGTGAGGCCGGTCATCAAATTCGTTGCCCCGGGGCCGGAGGTCACCAGACAAACGCCCGGTTTCCCTGTCACGCGGGCGTAACCATCGGCCGCAAAGGCCGCCGCTTGCTCGTGGCGAACCAGCAGATGGTGAATGCCAGCGCTGTAAAGTGCGTCGTATAGAGGTAGAACGGCGCCGCCGGGAAGGCCAAAGATGACTTCAACCTTTTGTCTCCGAAGACTTTCAAGGAGAATCTCCGCGCCTGGAATGGGTTTATTCATATGCGGTTGCCTCGAATGGTCTTTCGCCTGCCTTCTAGTTCCTGCCGACCCTCAGTCCTTACCGACCAGTCGGTAGGTAAGCTATCACAACCCAAACCAACTTGTCAATAGTAGTTTTCTCCGCATTTTTAGCGGCCCTCTTCTCAAAGCCATTCTGCCTGCGGCGGTTTTACGCATCAGGCCAGGCTCTGCTCGCCGCTGTTTATCGCCGGCGCGCGCGTCGTATGAGCGATGATCAACGTCATGTCATCCTGCAATTCCGGCGAGCCCGTCCAGTCATTGACCGACTGGTAGATTTGCCGGGCCAACCCTTCCGGAGATTCTGCGCCTGCTCGCAGCACCGTCTCCGCCAAGCGGCGCTCGCCAAACTCCTCTTCAAAAGAGTTCTCAGGCTCCGTGATGCCGTCCGTAAAGGCTAGGAGCAAGTCATCGGCGTCCAGCCGGATTTCGCCCTGCTCAAAACCGCTTTCGGCGAAAAGGCCGATGGCCGTGCCTCCCACATCGAGGCGCTCCACTTTCTTGCCGTGGAACAGCATCGGCGCAGGGTGGCCGGCGTTCGTATAGGTCAGTCGCCGCGAGGCTGCGTCATAGACTGCATAGAAGAACGTGGCATATTTCTCCGCTGGAGTGGTCTCGTAGAATTGCCGGTTCAGGCGGCGGACCACTTCCGCGGTCGCGAGCAGAGCGCCTTCCGCCTGGCCGTCGCCCGAAACAGCCGTGTAAAGCTGCGCCCGGATGGCAGACTGGATGGCGGCCATGAGCAGCGCGGCGGAGATCCCCTTGCCGCTTACGTCCGCAAGAACTATCACCATGTGGTTGCCGCCGACTCGCAGAAAATCGTAGTAATCTCCGCTCACGCCGCGGGCGGGAATGCAGGTTCCGTAAAGTTCCAGGCCGGGAACCTCGGGGATGGCGTGTGGGAACAACTGCTCTTGGACGTGGCGGGCAATCTCCAGCTCGTTCTGGAGGCGGGTCTTTTCCTGATTCTCCCGGAGCAGGCGCTCGACCGAAGCCGTCATCGTGTCAAAGGCCTCGCCGAGCGCGCCCAACTGATCGCGGGCCGGCACGCCGATTCGATAAGAGAAGTCGCCGGCCTTCACCCGTTCAGTCGCATCATAAAGCCGATTCACCGTGCCGGTGATGGAGCGCGTCAAGCGCAGCCCCATTACCACGGAGACCATCTCGATGATCAGCAGGGCCACGGCAATAACAATGAAAACCGTGACGTACACGCGCGAATAAACGCCCAGCGTGCCCAACAGTCGGCGGTTGAGAGCGGCCAGCCGCGAGCGCACATAAACGAAAACTGGTGTTTGGAGCGGCTGGCGCGCGGCGCCGCGCCACACGATGGGGTCGAGCGCCGAGGCGCCCAGCACTTTGAGGTCAAAGAAGCCTGCGGACGCCGGAAGCGGAACTGTATTGGACGTGATGGTTTCCGTGGGGAGGGGCTGCCCGGCGGAGATCTGGATTTGAGAAGACGAGCGGAGCGTCGCGCTTCGCTCGACCCGACTGCCCGCCGGCTGGGGCACCAATACTCCGACCGGCCCGATGCCGGCCCCCACTAAATCCAGCAGTTGGGGCGTAAACGGCTGGGTAAGAATCACGGTCAGGTCGCCGACCGGCGTCGGGCCGTGATCCATCGAGCGAAGAAAAAGCCGGCCGTCCTGGTACACCATGCCAGCGAACTCTTCTTGCTTGAACCAAAGCGGAACTGCCGCCGGCTGAGGCAGCGGCGTTCCGTCCAGCAGGTAGGCGCGGGACAGCGGCCCCAAGTGAACCGTAATTTCAAGCCCAGGATAGGCCGCCGCGTGCTGCTCGAGCTCGGCGCTGAAAAGTTGCCGCAAACGGGCCAGCAGTTGTTTGGGCGTTCGCACCTCCGTCATGTGAGCTTCATGAGCAATCACTCGGTTGACTTGCCGCAGCTCCTCCACCTGCTCGCGAAGCTTTAAGCTGACCAGGTAGGCGGCGAGCTGGCCGTTGATCATGGTCACGGCGAGCGCGACGAGCGCGAGAATCAAAACGACCGGGATGACGGCAATGAAGACGTAGGTAACCGCCAGACGGCGGCTCAGTCGCCAGAGCACTCGATCCTTGAACAGCCGAATCAGCCGGGAGATCCCATAGGCGCCGGAAGCAATCGCCGACCCCCAAAAAAGCAGCCAGAGCAGGCCGGGAACGCCGTGGGAGAAACGGCTGGTGATTTCGAGGGCGATCCCGTAGGCCAGCGTCCAGATTCCAAACCGGGTCATCGGATGCGCCCGGTATTCCTGCCGGAAGGATTGAAGGATTCGAGTCAGCATGAATGCCGTTGAAAAGGTGGCGAAACCCACCTCAGCCGGTGAGCGAGGCATTTGAGCCGCTCTCAGCCGGCCGCGGTCGGATCCCCGGCGCAAGACGTAGAGGCGCCGTCAGAACTCTGATTTGGAGACGGGCACTGGCTTCGCATTGCGCACTTTGCTGTGGGAGCGGCTGTAAAAGAAGTAAATGAACAGCCCGAGGATGAGCCAAACCACCAGGCGAATCCACGTCACCAGCGGAAGGCTGGCCATCATTCCGAGGGAAATCAGCACTCCCAGAATGGGGATCCAGGGAACCCATGGCGTTCTGAAAGGCCGCTTCAGGTTCGGTCGGCGCACCCGCAGCACCCACACCCCACTGCACACAATCACGAACGCCAGCAACGTGCCGATGTTGACCAATTGCGCGAGTTCGCTGATGTCCAGCACGGAGGAGAAAAACGCCGCAAAAACGCCCACGGCCAGGGAGGTGATCCAGGGCGTGCGGAAGCGCGGATGGACGCGGCTGGCCCATTTCGGAAGCAATCCATCGCGCGACATCGAATAGAGCACTCGCGATTGGCCGAATAGCATCACCAACATCACGCTCGCTAGGCCGGCCACGACGCCGGCGTCCACCAAGATGCTGCCCCAGTGAATACCAATCGCGTCCACGCCGACCGCCACCGGGTCTGAAACGTTCAAAATGTTATAGGGGACGATGGCGGTCAGCAAGCCGGCCACGACGATGTAGAGCACCGTGCAGATGAGCAGAGAGCCGATGATGCCGATCGGCATATCCTTCTGCGGATTCTTTGCCTCCTGGGCCGAGGTGGACACGGCGTCGAAGCCGATGTAGGCGAAGAAAATCACCGCCGCGCCCCGCGCAATCCCCGACCAGCCGAAGTCGCCAAAGTGGCCGGTGTTGGGGGGAATAAAGGGATGCCAGTTCTGCGCTGTGACGGAGGGGTGATGGAGGACAAACGCGGTTGCCAGCCCGATAAACACAAAAACCACACAGAGCTTGATCGTCACCATCACCGAGTTAATGTTGGCGGACTCGCGCACTCCAACGATGAGCACCGCGGTAACAATGACGACCGCGATGAGCGCGAGAAGATTCAGATGCGCGGTGACGTGAGGGATCGCGGCGGGATTGACTTTGGCGGCTCGCAACGCTGGCAAGATGGTTCCGAGCGGCGACCAGCGGCCGTGATAAAGCACCATCCTAGTTCCCGGAGGGGCCGTCCACTGCGGAGGAAGCTGAATGCCAACGTCTCGCAGGAGGCTGACAAAGTATCCGCTCCATCCCGATGCCACCGTAGCGGCGCCAAAAGCGTATTCCAGCACCAAGTCCCAACCGATAATCCAGGCGAAGATTTCGCCCAGCGTGGCGTACCCGTAGGTGTAAGCCGAGCCGGCTATCGGAATCAATGAAGCAAATTCGGCGTAACACAAACCGGCGAAGGTGCTGCCCAGGCCCGCCAGAATGAACGAAAGCACAATGGCCGGTCCGGCGTAGGTGGCTGCGGCCTGCCCGGTCAGGACGAAAATGCCGGTGCCAATGATCGCGCCGATTCCCAGCATGATCAGATTGAACGGCCCGAGGGCGCGCTTCAGCGTATGCGCGCCTTCCTCCTGGGCTTCCGCCATGATAGTCTCAAGCGGCTTGGTGATCAGGAGCTTGGACATTCAGGCCCTCCGACTCGCTGTCGCTGCTGTGGCTTGAGCAAGCGCCCCAAAATGTCGGGGTGTCGCTTCAGAACCGAGAGCTATTCCGCGCGGGACGCTCGCGCTTCCTTCCACCGCCAACCATAGTAAACGGGAACCCCAACAGCTACAATGCCCAACCCGGCTATGCTACGCCCCGCCTTGTGGGTCAGCAAAGCCCACTCGACAAAAAGCGCGAAAGCAATGTAGAGGGCGGGTAGGATGGGATAGCCCCAGGCGCGATAAGGCCGAGGCGCATCCGGCCGCGTCCGGCGGAGGCGAAAAAGACCGAGAATGGTCAGAATATAAAACAGCATCACCGCAAAAATCACATAGTCCAGAAGGTCATTGTACGTTCCCGTGAGCGTCAAGAGCGACGCCCACGCCGCTTGCACCATCAGAGAAACGGCCGGCGTGCGGTGCTTCCGGCTCACCTTCCCGACCCGGCGGAAGAACAAACGGTCGCGGGCCATGGCGTAGTAAACCCTGGCGCCCGCCAGCGTCATTCCGTTGATGCATCCGAAGGTTGAAATGACAATGGCGGCAGCCATCAGATCAGCGCCTTTTGCTCCCAGGATGGTTTCCATGGCCGCCGTCGCCACGCGGTCCGCCGCCGCATGTTGGATGCCGGAAAACGGCAGCACGCGCAGATAGATCCAATTGGTAAGGAAGTAGATCACGCACACCGTTACAGTCCCCAAAAATAGCGCCAGCGGGAGATCGCGGCGAGGACGGATAATCTCCTCGCCCGTGAAGGTGACGTTGTTCCACGCATCAGAAGAGAAAAGAGGTCCCACCAGCGCCACGGAAAGAATTGTCAGCGTGGCCAAGTTCCAGTGCGCGCCGCCCCAGAAACCCTGAGCGCGGGGTTGAGGGGCTGGATGGCTGCTCGCCCACCACCATCCCGCCACGACCAGGCCCAAGAGCGCCGCCACCTTGAGGGTAGTGAAGACATTCTGGAGCCACGCTCCGGTCCGCACACCGAACGTATTGACCGCGCCCAAACCGAGCAACGCCAGGATGGCGACCGCTTGCTGCGTCGAGAAGGTCAAAGCCACGGAGTGGCCCGCCCAGCGGAGCGTCCCCAGGTTGAGTACGTAGTTGTGGTTGGAAATCCAGGGAAAGAAAACCCCAAGAAACTTGCCAAACGCCACGGCGACGGCGGCGATGGTGCCTGTCTGGATCACCAGAAAAAGCGTCCACCCGTAAAGGAAGCCGAAAAGCGGACCCAAGGCCTCCCGAAGATAAACGTATTGCCCGCCCGCTTTGGGCATCATGGCTGCCAGCTCGCCGTAAGTGATGGCCGCCGCAACCGTCATCCCGCCGCTGATCACCCAAGAGAGCAAAAACAGTCCGGGAGACTTCACCTCGCGCGCAATTTCAGCCGCGACGATGAAGATGCCCGAGCCGATCATCGAGCCCATCACGAGGGTGGTGCAATCGAACAGGCCCAGCCTCTTGGCCAGCGCCGGGGAAGGCGCTTGCGGGTCGAAGCGATTTCCAGCGGTCGGATGCATTTTCAAGTTTGCCTTCGCGACGGCTTGTGACGGGATGATTGGGGGAGCATCCAATCGCCGTCGCCCCGTATTCAACGCGGAGGGCTTCGATTGGCCAGGGGCGGGATCGTCGGCCGCATTGAAGCGCGCTCTCTGCTCTACGACTCCAGCTCGCGCAGATATTCCTCGACGCGCCGCGCAATGTCCGGGGCGATCATCAGATCTCGAATCACGGCCACGGAATCGGCTCCCGCTTCGATCACCGACTTCGCATTTTCAAGCGTGATGCCGCCAATTGCCACGAGGGGTTTTTTTACGACGCAGCGGACGCGCCGGAGACCCTCCAGTCCGAGCGTCGGATCGGGATGTTCCTTCGATGCGGTGGGAAAGATCGGACCGATCGCCACGTATTCCGCCGGCGACCCCTCCGCCTGCTCCGCTTGTGCAACATTGTGCGTTGAAACGCCCAGCATCTGGCCCGGCAAAAGCACGCGCCCTGCCAGTTCGGCGGGCAAATCATCCTGTCCGAGGTGGACTCCGGCGGCTCCGACAAGGCGCGCAATGTCGGCGCGGTCGTTGACGATAAAGATGCAGCCACTCCCCTCGAGCGTCGCGGCCAAGGCCTGACTTGCTTCGAAGATTTGCCGCGAGGAGCCTTTCTTGTCGCGGTATTGAATCAGCCGAACGCCCGCTTCCGCCAGGGCTCGCGCCAGGTCTTCGGGTGGCCTTGAGCCGGCTCGCTCTCGGTCCAGGATGGCGTAGAGACGCGGAAGCGAACGCCCCGTCACTGGCCGCGCAGCGCGCATCAGAGGCGTCCCGCTCCGTTGGGCGAAAAGCGGCTGAGGAAAGCGGTGTCGAATTTCCCGGCGCGGAAGTCAGGGTCGGCCATGATCTTTTCATGGACAGGAAGAGAAGTGGAGATTCCTTCAATGATGAACATCTCGAGCGCGCGCTTCATGCGCTGGATGGCCTCGGTTCGATCGTGGCCATGCACGACCAGCTTGGCGATGAGGGAATCATAATAGGGCGGGATGACGCACTCGGAATAAGCCGCAGTGTCCACGCGCACCCCCGTCCCTCCGGGAACGTGGAACCCGGTGATCTTTCCCGCCGACGGCGCGAACGTTTCCGGATTTTCGGCGTTGATGCGGCACTCAATGGAATGGCCGCGCAACTCGACGGTCTCACCCTCGATCGCCAAGGGCTCCCCGGCCGCGATCCGAATCTGCAGCTTCACCAAGTCCAGGCCCGTGACCATCTCGGTGACGGGGTGCTCCACCTGGATTCGGGTGTTCATCTCCAGGAAGTAGAGGTTGCGCTTTTCATCCATCAGCAATTCCACCGTGCCGGCGCTGGTGTAGCCGATCTCCCGCAAGGCTTGGAGGACTTTGGCCCCGGTTTCCTTGCGCAGCGTCTCATCCACTTGGGAAGAAGGCGATTCCTCCAGAATCTTTTGATGCCGTCTTTGAATCGTGCATTCCCGCTCGCCCAAGTGAATAATTTTGCCGGTCTGGTCTCCCATGACCTGGAATTCAATATGCCGCGGCGACTCGATGCACTTCTCAAGATAGACGTCCGGGCACGCGAAGGCCGCCTGCGCCTCATTGCGGGCGGTTTCGAAAAGGCGAGGAAGCTCCTCGCGCGTCCGAACCACTCTCATGCCGCGCCCGCCACCGCCCGCCGAAGCCTTGATCATGACCGGATAGCCGATTTTTTTGGCTTCGCGCTGAGCCTCCGACTCCGAGCGGACGACCTCCGTGCCGGGCAGGATCGGCAAGCCCAGCTCGGCCATGCGCTTGCGCGCCGCATTTTTGTCTCCCATCAACTGAATGACTTCAGGCTTTGGCCCAATGAAGGTCAGGTTGGACGTCTCGCAGACCTCCGCGAACTTCGCGTTCTCCGCCAAGAAGCCGTAGCCCGGATGAATCGCCTCCGCGCCGGTGATTTCGGCGGCGGAAATAATGGTGGCGATGTTGAGATAACTTTCGGCGCTGCGCGGAGGCCCAATGCAAACCGCCTCATCCGCAAACCGGACGTGCAAGGAGTAACGGTCGGCCTCAGAGTAAACCGCGACGGTTTCGATCCCAAGTTCCTTGCAGGCGCAGATAATCCGCAAGGCAATCTCGCCACGGTTGGCAATGAGAATCTTTTTGAACATCTTTGTCGCCAAAAGCACCAATCGTTCCGGCGTATGGCCGGCGCCCCGTTCACCGCGGCCGCCTGCTTCCCGCCTCCTCGCAGGCTCCCACAGAAGCTACGGTCATCAAAGCCCGCTCCTTCCAAAGACCCGCCAAAAGGCCCGCAGGAGGCCGAACCGTCCTCCGGGCGTTAAGCGTGAAGCCTACTTCTTAATGGACGGCTTAATGGCGTACAAGGATTGCCCGTATTCCACCGGCTGGCCGTTCTCCGCATAGATGCGCACAATCTCGCCCGCCACCTCGGACTCAATCTCATTCATCAGCTTCATCGCTTCAATGATGCACAAGACCTGTCCCACTTGAACGGTGTCGCCCAGTTTGACGAAGGAAGGAGCGGTGGGCGCCGAGGCGGCATAGAAGGTTCCGACGATAGGCGATTTGACGATATAAAGCTCTTCCGTGGATTCCTCTGGAGCCGTCGCTTCAGCCGGCGCCGCCGACTTCGCATGGGCGGGCGGAGGAGGTGGCAAGGGGTTTTGAGGGATCGCCAAGGGCGGCGCACCCGGCACGAAGCCCTCCATGCCCGAGCCGCGCCGAATCCGGATCCGCATGCCGGACTTCTCCATCTCAAATTCGGCAACGTCGCGCTCAATCAGCAAATCAATCAGCTCCCGGATCTCATTGAGATCCACCGAGCTTTCCTCACGCTCGCGGCGTGCCGGATTTTTGCTGGCCATCAATATCCCCCCAACATGGAAACCGCGCCTTGGGTGAATTTATCGGGTTGGAGTCAAATCTTGCTTGTCGCCCGCTAGCCCTTGCGAAGAAATTAGCGCGCACAGCGCCATAGCATGACGTGTCCGCGTGAGGCTAATCAATCACCCACTCATCCTTCGGCGCGGAGGTCAGAATCTCAGGGCCGCCAGCCGTCACAACCAGCGTGTCCTCAATCCGAACGCCGCCCAGCCCTTCCAGGTAAATGCCCGGCTCAACCGTAATGACAGACCCTTGCCTCAGTCTGGCCGTTTCCCGCTTTGCCACCCTGGGCTCTTCATGGATCTCGATGCCGACGCCGTGGCCCGTGCTATGAGTGAAGTACCTGTCGAGCCGGTGCCGCGCCAGCACTCGGCGAGCCGTCGCATCCACGCTTCGAGCCTCGACACCGGGCAAGGCGGCCTCGACAGCTTTCCGCTGAGCCTCTTGCACTCCGGCATAAAGCCTCCGGATTCGCGAATCCGGCCTGCCCAGGTAAACGGTTCGCGTCATATCCGAGGCGTATCCGTGCAGTATAGCACCAAGGTCCAAGATAACGAAATCGCCCTTTTCCAACAACTTGGAAGAGGGGCGGGCGTGCGGCATGGCTGCGCGGCAGCCCGACGCGACAATCGTTTCAAATGCTGGGCCTTCGGCTCTGAGGCGCTTCATCCGATACTCGATTTCCGCCGTCAGTTCCAGCTCACTGACCCCCGGGCGGATTTGCGACATCACCCCTTTATAAACCTGCGAGGTGATAAGGCAAGCCTGTCGAATGGCTTCAATCTCGCCCTCGTCCTTGATAGCCCGCATCGCTCGCAACGCCTGACCGAGCGGAACCCAGGCAACCTTGACGCCAGCCGCCTCGCGGAGCTGGGAAAACTGCTGGCAGGTGAGATGGGTGTTCTCAAATCCGACCCGTTGCCTGCCTTTCCGATTGAGCCACCGCCCGGCGAAGGGAACGAGACCGGTTTTAACCTCGAAAACATCAACCTGCCACGCCTGCTCGCGAGCCTGAAGGGTATATCGCGGGTCCACCCACAGAACGGCGTCCGTGGCGCCAAGATAGGCCACGCCTGCGCTGCCTCGAAAGCCGGTCAGGTAAAAGATATTAGCGGGATCCGAGAGGAACATTCCGCCAAGCCGCCGCGCCCTGAGCTGCCGGATCAGGGCTTGGCGGCGAGCTTTGAACAAGTGACGTTGCTTCCCTTGAATCATGCTGACCAATAAACAAAACGGGAGGAGACTCGCGTCTCCTCCCGTCGGGATTCAGAACGATTTGACCGGAGGCTCCCGGCTAACTGGGAAGAACCCGAGGTGTCACGAAGAACAGCAATTCCTGATCGTTCCGGGTAGTGTTGCTGTTCTTGAACAGATGGCCCAGAACCGGAATCGCGCCGAGCCACGGCACTTGCGTAATTGACTTCGAAGCTCCGGTCACGTTCACGCCCCCGAAAACCACCGTGCCTCCGTTCGGCACCAGGACCTCCGTTGTGGCGGACTGGGTAGCGATGCTCGGCCCTGCCCCCGTCAGCGCCGGACCGGGCGTGGCGTTGGTCACCTGAATCGTTAGGAAGACGTTGCCGTCCGCGGTCACTTGCGGGGTCACCGTCAGTTGCAGCGAAGCCTGCACGTACTGGATGCTGATAGTGTTGTTGATGGTCGTCTGGATGGGAATCTGCGTTCCTTGGATGACCGTGCCCTGCACGTTGTTTTGGGTCACGATCGAAGGTCGGGAGATGGTCTTGGCCTCAGACCGAGTTTCCGCGGCGGCAATGGCGGCATTGATGTTGTACAGGTGTCCCGCGTTCGAGATGACAAAGACGCCGAACCCTCCGGCCGTGCCCGTGGTCACCGTCGGCGGCCGGACCGTCGTGGCGCCGACGTTCGTGCCGGTCGCCCCTCCCGCAATGGTGCTTCCGGAGGTGTTCGTGAGCGCCGTCGAAAGGGCTGTCTGCAGGACGCGCGCAAAACCCGAGGTGACTTGGACGATGCGGGCTTCGATGGAAACCTGCGCCGCCTTCGTATCCAGCTTGCCGATGACGTCTTCGATCATCGGAATGCGCTGAGGGATGTCGGAGATGATGAGGGTATTCGTGCGGTCATCCACGAGCACGCTGCCCCGCGAGCTGAGCGCGCCGCCGCCCACCCAGGATTTCAGCAGCGCCGCGATGGCCGAAGCCTTGGCGTAGCTGACGCGGCGGAAAACGGTGACCAACGGCGCCGCTTCCATCTTCGCCTCGGCCATTTTCTGCTTCGCGGTTTGTTCGGCTTGCAAAGTGGACAGCTTGGCGATGCGAAGTACGTTGCCCTGAAGTTGTTCGCCCAGCCCATTATCTCGAAGCACAATCGCTAGGGCCTGATCCCAGGGCACGTCATCCAGAACCATGGTCACCGTCCCGGTCACGTCCGGGTCCACGATGACGTTCAAGCCGCTGATCTGGTGAATCAGGCGGAAAAAGTCCTTTAGATCCACATTCTTGAGGTCCACCGAAATGGGCTGGCCGGTGTATGTCGGTCCCGCGCTCGTTCCGCTCGTAGCTTGGCCCGGCATGGGAGTCAAGCTGGCCAGGGTCGAGCCAGCCATGACTTTGGCTGCTGCCGTCGCCTCTGCCGCTTCTGGGAACGAGGCCCGCGGCCTCGGCTCCGCCCCCGATGGGCTCGCGCTGGTCTCTGCAGCGGGAGGATCCTGAATGCTCGTCGGGCTTGCGGGCGGCGAAGCCAAAGCCATGGTCCTGTGCTCAAGCGACCCCACCGGCGCCGAATGGGATCGCGCCCCAGCTTCGATGTTGCGCCCAGCAATCTCTGCCGCTGCTGTGTCGGCCGCGCCTCTGCTTGTTGGGGCCGCGCCCTTCCCAGCCCGCAGCCTAATCTCAATTCCGGAAGCATCCCGATGCACGTCACAGGCTGGATGGCCAGCAAGATCGGCGACGACCCGCACCGTGCCTCCATCCTTCTCGCTGAAGCGGCCCAGGCGCACGTCGGTGACGAAGGGAGCATTGGCCGCGTACTTCCAGCGGTTTGAACTGTTCCGCGCGCCATCCAGGTCCACCACCAGCCGGGCCGGATGACTTAGCTCGAAGAAGTGATAAATAGGCCGGCGGTCGGTCTGGACGCTGATGAAGGTCTCCCGCCCCTGCGCCGCCGTTCGGATGGCGACGTTAGAGATTTTCACCCTGCCGCTTGGCGGCGCGCTGGCTGCCTCGCCCGCCGCCGTGGCGGCGGTGCGCGAGGCCGGCACGGTAGCCTGCGGCTGGCTTGGCGAACCGACGAGCATGGCGCCGGAGAGCCCAGTCGCGAAGATGATTCGACTGCTCCAAAGGCCGAACGTTCTCAATAAATTGGCATCTCGTCTCATCGTCCCTCTCCAGCAGCCGGGCCTAGCGATTTCACCACTTCCACTGTCGTGAGCCGGCCGTTCACATCCAGATGGTTCTGCTTAAAGAACACCGCGCGGGGCGTAATCTTCGCCACCGTCCCGTCGTAAAGCTGATCGTTGGCCTCAAGAAAATAAGCTCGATTCGTGTAATTCGTGACCACCGCAATCATCTTCCCGTTCCGGTCCTCGCGGACAATCCCTTCCAGCTTGAGCTGGCTGATAATCAAGCCTCGCTTGCCGGGCGGAAGGGGACCCGTCGGCGTCAAGCCGCCGGGCGGCGGCGGCGGTGGAATATAGAAAGGATCCCTTTTGCCTGCCCCCAGGACTTTCACATGGGTTCTGGCCGGTGAGGCGCCATGTTGCACTTGAGGCGTTGACACATCCGCCGCGGCGCCCAGTGGGGCTGGGCTTCCCGCGGCCAGGCGGAGAGACCCTCCCATGAGCATCACGACTAAGCCCGCCCACGCGCAGCCGGGCACTTTCATTCGCCTGGAATAAAGCCTCATGTTGACCATTTCCTCTGCCTATCTCCTGGCTGCCGTCCCCGCCGCCGCTTTGGCGCCGGGCGGTGTCGAAGGAGTGTTGTAATAGGTCGTAATCACACAATTGGCTCCGACCGTCTCGCCCCGTCCGACCTGGTAATTCCCCATGCCTCCGCCGGCGGCGGGACCGAGCGTTAGCCCGGAGACGGTCACGATTCTTTGCTCCTGGGCCAGACGATTGAAGAAATTGAGCAAGCCGTAATAGGTCCCGTCCAAACGCACGCTGAAAGGGAGTTCAACATAGAGCTGCTGCTTGACGGCAGCTTGGGCGACGAAGGAACGAACATGAACGCCTGTATCTACTCCGGAGGCATAGGTCGTCTTGACGAACACATCCGTATCCGGATGGTCGGGAACAATCGAGCGAAGAGTTTGCAATTGCTGCTTCAACTGCGAGATTCGGCTCAGGAATTCGGCCTGTTCCTGCCGAAAGGCTTCATTCCTGTCGTTTTGCGCCTTTAGCGTGGCCACTTGGGCTTGGAGGTTGTTCCGCTGCGCCACTTCGGGAAGGGCGTAATACCAGAAGACAAACGCCGCAACCGCTATCGCAATCGCGATGAGGAGCGCCGCCTGAACGCCCGTCGTAAGGTCATTGAAACTCTTCGCCATGCCCTTCTCCTACCTGCCCGCCGGTTGCCCCGCCGCCGCGGGTTCGGCCGGCCCGCTTGCGCCCGCCGGTGGAGGCGGAGCGGGAGGCTTATACTCGCACTGGAGCGTAAATTGGTAACTGACCTGATTCTGCCGGTTGTTCTGGAAGTATTGTTCCAGCAGCACGTGATCGAATTTTGGAGAGCTCTTGAGCGCCCGGATAAAATTCGCGATGGAGTCCACCCGGCTCGCAATACCCTGGATGTGCAAGGTGTTTCCCGCCGGCTGGATGGAGGTCAGGTAAAGGTCGTGGGTCATATCCACGACATGGCCGATCCCCGCCATCAGGTCCACCGGACCCCTCCGGCTGCTCTGGAGCTTCTGAATGGTATCAATCCGCTGTTGAAGCTGCGCTAGCTGCTTCTGATAGAGCGCGTTTTGAGCCTGCACGCCCGCCAGCTCTTTCTGGCGAGTTTGCTCGCGCGCCAGATTGGCTTGCTCCTGCTTCACTTCATTGCCCCAGTAATAGTAGAGAAAGCCCACAATGCCCAGCGAGACGGCCAAGGCCACCAGCAGAATCAATGCCTGCTGGGTCGAGGTGGTTGGCGCAGCCGCCCGCCGGGTTGCGGCCCGCGCAGTGGGCTGTCCAAGCAAATTGATTTTCATCATGGCGTGTCGAAGCTCCTCAACGCCAGCCCCACCGCCACGCTCATTGCTGGCGCGATGGCGGCCGTGTAGGCGTGATCAAACTTCCCGGAACTGATGCTGATCCGCTTGAATGGATTCATGATCTCCACAGGAATCTTGAACTCTTCTTTGAGCAGGTCCAGAAGCCCTTCAATCCTAGCCGTTCCCCCGGCGACGTAGATGCATTGAATGTTTTCGGTCGAGGTCGTTTGGCGGAAGAAGTCAAACGTCTTCTGCGCCTCCAGCAGCAGAATCTCGGAAACGGAGCGGATGTGCGGTGATTTCGCGTCGGGCTGGACGTTCGGCAGCGTCTGGCCTTGCTTCAGCCTCTCGGCGTCCTCGTAACTGAGGTCCAATTCCTTCTGCAGCGTGTCCGTATATTGATTGCCCCCCACCGAAACATCCCGCGTGAACAGTGGCGTGCCGCCTCGGACGATGTTGATATTCATGATGCTGGCCCCGATGTTCAGCAGGGCCACCATGAGGTCGGGCGCGGGCTCGTAATTCATCTCAAAGGCGCTCTGGATGGCAAAGGCGTCAATGTCCACCAC
>JAKAWO010000359.1 GCA_021827255.1 Acidobacteriota bacterium
AAGCGCCGCGCCGGCCAGAGCGGTCTTGAGCCGGGGGCGCTCGATCCAAAGCAGAACAGCGAAGGCCCCGGCGAACCAGACGCGCGGCGGAAGCCACAAAAAGGCCATGCCCGCAAAAACCCAAATGCCCGCCAAGCTGCCCAGTAAATTGACCGAGTAGGCCGTCACCACGCGCGACGCGTGATCCAGGTAGAAACCGACCCACTGTCCCAGCGGAACCATGACGATGACCAGCAGGAGCAGAAAACAGGCCACCGCGATCACCGCCGCGGTCAACTCGAGCGCGTAGGTCCAGCCCGCTGGATTCTTCCCGATGCCCCAAAGCGCGGCGTCGGGCGACAAGGAGAGCACCGAGGAGAGCATCCTCAAAAACTCGTGCCATGTCGCCAGAGGAAGCTGAACCCCGGCCACCAGCACGGACATGGCCGCCAGACTGTAAAAGAGATTTTTGCGCCGCTCTGACCAGAAGCATCCCAGGCCGAATCCGAGAAAGCAGGCAATCAACGCCAAATTTTGAAAATAGGCGAAAACCCGGATCTCCGTGCCAATCCAGCGGATCATCAAAACTTCGACGTAGAGCGCCGCAAAGCTGACGGCCCAGAGCAGCCAGAGCGGATGGCGGGAAAGCCGCGCGGGGGGCGCGAAAAAGTCGCCCAACAATTGTCCGAGGCTGGACGATCGCGGGAGGCTTGCCTGCTCCGGGCTGGCGGCGGTTGAGGATCTGGCAACCATGGCCAGATGAGTTTGAGGAAGGCACTCACGGTTGTCAAGCGACGCCCATCCCAGCTTTGCCAATTGGCAATTGACAGGGCCTACCCGATGCGGGCAAGATAAAGCTCAGTGATTCAAGCTATGGAGCACTCAGTCTTGACCCCAATTCAGGGCGGCCAGTGCCGGCTGCTGGTTCGCCGGCATCCGGACCCCGCCGAGGTTGTGCAGTTCGTGGGCAATGGCCTCGAAGTGGGCCAGCAGATTGTGGTGCTGGCGGGCCCGGCGTGGCTGAAGGACCTGGCGGGGGCCCTGAGCGCCAAGCAGTACCGTCCGGACGTCTTGCTGAGGAACGGCCGGTTGATTTTCCTGACCGCGCCAGACTGCTTCTCTCAACTCATCCGTCACAATGATCCTTTGCATCGCAATTCACCACGGCTCAACGGGTCCATTGTTCGTTGGGTTTCCGATTGGTCATGGGCCTACGAGAACGGCCATGAACCGGCGGATATTCTCAACTATCAAAGGTGCATCCATAGCCGCATCCATGAGGCCACAGCCCTGTCGCTCTGTACGGTGCACTGTTCGCGCATGGAACGGAGCTTCATGCTCAAGATTCTCGTCCAGCACCGTCACGCCCTGCGCACCGCTTGCCAAGCCGTCTAACATTTCTCTCCCGTTTGCCCTTGGCACCGAAGGCCTGAAAACCTGGCGCCCAGCCGCGAATGCCTTCCAAAACCGCGCAGCCGACTTCGCGGGCTGCTCCCTGGCCCGGCGGAAATTAAACTTCCAGCGGCACGACGCTAAAAGAACTTCCCAGTGTAGTTGGTGGGATTGGAAAGTGTTGATGCGCAGAATCGGTTTTCGGTATAGCCGCAAGCCCAGCCGGAAAAATCGTCCAGCGTGTAGAGGCCCACGTTTTCATTCGGAGCGAGAGGTAGGACCAACAGATTGTAAGTCCCCGGCGGAACACCCAAGATATCGAAAGTCCCATCCGGATTGGTGAGGCGATCCATGACGACGTTTCCGTTGGAGGCGTCCACCACAAGCACTTGAGCGGCGAAGGCGCCCTTCCCGGACAAGGCCACCGTTCCGGAAAGCTCGCCGGTCGAAGCGGCAAAGCTTGGGGCGGGATAAAGGAATGCAACGCCCAAAAGATCGTCCAAGGACAAGGAGCGCCGCTCTCCGGCAGCGGTCGTGTCGCCAAAGGGAAACATCACCGCCTCGGCCAGGCCGCTGTGGTCCAGGCCCAGCAGATGGCCGATCTCGTGCGTGGCCACGGATTGCAAGTCAAACTGGTTTGCGCCCGGGGATAATGAGGTGGTGAATTGCACTTGCGGATTGAACTCGATGTCCGCGTCCACTATTTGCGAAGGCAGAACGCTGGTTTCACTCTTGCCGCTGCATGAATAAGGGGCGCCGGGCCCCGGCGAAACGGCTAAAATTTCCGTGAAGGCGATCGCGCCGGTGGGAAAATCGAACCGATTCGTGTCCTCAAAGCCGATCACGTTGAGGCAATCGGTGGCGTTGGGAACGACCTGCGAGCTTGAGCCCGCGTCGGTGGCTTGAATGTTCGTCAGGACTTGGCCGTTGAAGGGCGCTGGCGTCCTCTTCCATGTGGAGAAGGCGCTGTCAATTGCGTTCTGAGCGGTGCCGCCGGTGGTCGAGATATTGGATCCAATGGTAGGGTTGATGTAATACGTGACGCTGGCGTTCGGCCAGCGGCTGGGCGCGGGTGTTCCATTCACCTCCTCCTGAAGGGGGTTGTAACTGAAGCCGGCAACCGCAGGCAGAAGTATCGCGGCTGTGCAAAAGGCTGAGAGTTGCCGTGACATGCCTCGAGACTTGCGCATCATAACTGGTCACCGCACCCGGGCGGTCATGGCTCGCCCGAGTAAATCCACGTCCGTCGGCTGCTCGCTGGTGGCCTGGATCCTGACGCTCTGGCCGCGAATGGAAACATTGCTCCAGAAAATTTCCCAGTGCCGCCCGACCCTTTGCGCTAATCCCTCCACCGGG
>JAKAWO010000032.1 GCA_021827255.1 Acidobacteriota bacterium
TTCCGATCTCACGTTTCATCAGAAGTTCCCAAAACAGCCTTGCGTGGGCACGGAAGTGGCGAGCACCGTGTCCACGCGCGGCATCTACGTGAACGATCCAGCCAAGGGCTACGTCAGCGCTTACGACGTGAACCATCCGCCCTGGGCCAGCACGGCGGAAAAGTGGTGGCGGATGTACGACGCCCGCCACTGGCTCTCCGGCGGTCACGCCTGGACGGGCTTTGATTACCGCGGCGAGCCCACGCCCTACGGTTGGCCGTGCATCAGTTCCCATTTCGGCATCCTGGACACCTGCGGTTTTCCCAAAGACAACTTTTATTACTACCAGGCATGGTGGAGCGGCCGACCGGTGTTGCACCTGTTCCCGCACTGGAACTGGGTGGGCCAAGAAGGCCAGGAGATTGCCGTCTGGTGTTATAGCAACCTGGAAAGGGTCGAGCTGTTCCTGAACGGCCATAGCTTGGGCGCGCAGACCGTGGAGCGCGACTCGCACCTGGCCTGGCAAGTGAAGTACGCTCCGGGCGTTCTTGAGGCTCGCGGCTACCGGGACGGCCAAGTAGCATTGACGGCGCGGCGCGAGACCACCGGCCCGGCGGCAAAGATTGTTCTCCGGCCGGATCGCGCGACGATCGCGGGCGATGGTGAAGACGTCTCGGTGGTGGAAGTTCAGGTGGTGGACAGCCAAGGCCGGCTGGTTCCAACCGCCGACAACAAAATCGCCTTTCAAGCTTCCGGTCCGGGCAAAATTATCGGCGTGGGCAACGGCGATCCGAGTAGCCATGAGGCCGATAAGGGGGCCGTGCGCCGCGCGTTCAACGGACTCTGCGTAGCCATTGTTCAGTCTGCCAAGCAGTCCGGTGAGATTGACGTTCAGGCGAGTTCACCGGGGCTTGAGCCAGCCAGCGTCACGATTCACGCCGAGCCCGCAACCCCTCGCCCGGCCGTCGCGTGAGCGGCGGCTTCCGGTCAACCCTCAAGGGCGGCGCCCGCGGTTCCGGCGCTGCTGCGCTCTGGGGCAGCTTGAGACGCGCTCAACTGAACGAGCGGCTTTCCTCGCGCGCTGAACGATTGACCTCTCAGAGCGAGGACTGATAGCATGGCCATGGGGGTTTCTCAAGGAGAAAAGCTGTGGATCGGCTGACACGCCACGAGCTGAAGCAAGACGAATTTCGGGAAAACGTGGAAGCGGTGGAGCTGTTCGCCCGGAAGCGCTGGCGACAACTCACGGCTGGTGTGGTGGCCGTGGCGGTGATCCTGGGACTGGTCATTGAGCTCAAAAGCTATTCCCGCCGACAGGAAGCGGCCGCCAATGTCGTGTTGGGGGCGGCGCTTAAGACTTTCAACGGCTATGTCGGCACGGTCGCGCCGGGCACTCTGTCTCCCGGCGACCAGTCGTTTGCGACGGCGCAAGCGAAATACCAGAAGGCGCTGGGCGAATTCCTGAATGTGATCGCCAAGTATCCGCACACGGAAGCCGCCGCCTACGCTCAAATCCATGCCGCCATCTGCGACGCCGAGCTGGGCAAGGATAATGAGGCGATCAAGGTCCTCCAGCAGCCCGCTCAAAGCTCCAACCCGGAGATTCGAGCCCTCGCCCGATTCGCCCTCGCCAACGAATATGCCAAGAGCGGCCAAACGGCCAGCGCCGAAAAGATTTATCAGGATCTTTCCCAACACCCTACCCTCAGCGTTCCGCGAGCCACGGCGCTCATGGCCATGGCGCAGATGTACTCGACACGTCAGCCCGCCCGGGCGCGGCAAATCTACACTCAACTTCAGAAAGAATACGCTTCCGATCAAACGCTCGCCGGTGCTATCAAAGAGCAGTTGGCGTCGCTCCCCAATTAGAGCGGGTTGACGGCGGCCTTGAGCGATTGTAGAGGGCGCTGGCGAAGCGTTTTTCGGCGACCTGACAAAAGGAATGTGGCGCAGAATAGTGTTGGGCCGCGATTTGAGATGGCACGGGCAAAGGGCGAATGGTGGATCGGGCGCGGGAAATCCTCGATGCGGATGTGCTGATTGTCGGCGCGGGTCCGGCGGGCTTGGCTTGCGCTTTGCGCCTGACGCAGTTGATCCGCGAACATCAAGAGAAGGGCGGCGGCTCGGCCCCGCTTTCGCCTGGAAATATCTACGTCCTCGAAAAGGCGGGCGAAATCGGCGCGCACCTGCTTTCAGGCGCGGTGCTCGATCCGAGAGCGCTGCAGGAGCTGGTTCCGGATTTCGAAGCGCGGGGCATGCCGATCGAAAGTCCGGTCATTGATGATGCGGTCTATCTCCTGACATCGGGCGGCCAGTGGAAGCTGCCCGTCAATCCGCCGTTTCTCCGCAACCACGGCAATTTCCTCATCTCCCTCAACAAGTTCGCCAAATGGATGGCGGTCCAAGCTGAGCGCGGGGGCGCAAGCCTGTTCCCGGGGTTTGCCGGTGCGGAGGTACTTTATGAAGGTGACCGCGTGGTGGGCGCGCGGACGGACGACAAAGGCCTGGACCGGAACGGCCGCCCCAAGCCGAATTTCCAGCCGGGCTACGACATTCACGCCAAGGTCACCGTTTTTGCCGAAGGGTCGCGCGGGTCTCTGACCAAGGAGTTGGTCCGGCGGCTGGGCCTTGATCGGGGACGTAATCCTCAGAATTACAGTTTGGGCGTGAAAGAGCTCTGGGAGATTCCGCCTGGACGGATCGAGCGCGGCACGGTGATTCATACGGCGGGCTGGCCGCTCAGTTCACGCCAGTTCGGCGGGGGATTCATTTACGGGCTCACCGACACGCTGGTGGCCATCGGCCTGGTCGCCGGCCTGGACGCGCCGGACCCGCGCTTTGATGTTCACAATGCATTCCAACAATTCAAAACGCACCCATGGGTAAAAAGCCGGCTCGAAGGCGGGCAGATGGTGCGATACGGCGCGAAGTCCATCCCCGAGGGCGGTTACTTTGCCATTCCGCACACCGCCGCCGACGGCGCCATCCTGATCGGCGATGCGGCGGGCTTTCTGAACTCCCGGCGCCTGAAGGGCATTCATTTGGCCATGAAGAGCGGCGCGATGGCCGCCGAGACAATCTTCGACGCGCTGCTCAAAAGTGAGTTTTCCGCCGCGACATTGGGCCAATTCGAAAACCGCTGGCGCGAAAGCTGGGTGCGGGACGAACTTTGGAAGGTGCGCAATTATCGCCAGGGTTTTGAGCGCGGCTTCTGGCCGGGCGTGATGCATGCCGGGCTGCAATTGGTGACGGGCGGCCGAGGCCTCCGGGCGCGTTATGCGTCACGTCCCGATCACGAGCACATGCGGCGCCTGGCTGAGTTGGATGGCGGATCCCCGCCGAAGGTCAAGCCGGATGGCCGGTTGACCTTCGATAAGCTCTCCGACGTTTATCATTCGGCGACCCGCCACGAAGAGGATCAGCCGTGCCACCTGCGCATAGCCGATTTCGACATCTGCAACGGCCGCTGCGTTGCCGAATACGGCAATCCGTGCCAGTACTTTTGTCCCGCCGCGGTTTATGAGATGGAGCCGAAGCCCGACGGAACGGGAAAACGATTGAAGGTCAATGCCTCGAATTGCGTCCACTGCAAGACGTGCGACATCGCAGACCCGTACCAGATCATCACCTGGGTCCCGCCGGAAGGCGGTGGCGGGCCGCGCTACGACGGGATGTGAGCTCAAGGAGGGCAAGTGCGCGCCACGGACTTTGAATTTCGTCGCCGGGGGTGGGCGATTTTCGCGCTTTTTTTCGCGGCGTTTGGCTGTTACACGTTCGAGCCGGTGAACGCTGTGGATTGGCTGCTCAAAGCGATAGGGCATTTCAGGCCCGGGCCAGGAATCGCCACAAACATAGCGACAGCGCACGCGATCTTTGCGGTCGGCGCGGCTTTTCTCGCGGCCGGAGCCTGGTTAAGAACCTGGGGAACCGCTTATCTTCAGAACGAAGTCGTGCGAGACAGGCGGGTTCGCGCCGAGCGGCTCATCGCCGACGGCCCTTACCGCTTCGTGCGGAATCCGCTCTATCTCGGCAACATTTTGTTGGCCGCCGGGCTCGCCCCCATGGCACCGCCCGCCGGCTCCGTGGTGCTGGTGGCGGGCATGACGCTTTTCGTGCTCCGGCTCATCGGGCGCGAAGAAGCGTTTCTTCAGGAAAGGCAAGGCAACGCCTATCGCGAATATCTCGAGCGGGTGCCGCGCCTCTGGCCGGCGCTCAAGCCGCGCGTTCCGGACGGCGTCGCTCGGCCGCGCTGGGGCCAGGCGTGGGCCGCTGAAATGTGGATGTGGGTTTTCGCCGCCGCCGCCGGGGCCTTTGCCGCCACCCTTAACGCGGGGTTATTTGACTACATAGTGTGGGGCGGCTTCGCCGTTTATCTGCCCGTCCGCGCCTGGATGGTATGGCGGATGCGTGCCCATCCAGCGTGAGGAGGTGCCCCGTCCGGTCCTCCAATCGCCCGGCCGTGCGATAATCCGGCTATGGAACCACAGCCCGCGCGAGTTGCGAATTCAGAAAGCGTCCAGACACAGCCAGCAGAAAACGCGGTTGCGCAAAACCTGCGCACCTTCACTCGCTGGCAGCGATGCCAGATTTTTCTGGCGAGCTGGATTGGTTACTTCGCCGTGCTCCTGATCGGCCGCACGCTGCGATGGGAAGTGAACGGCTGGGAAAACTGGGAGGCGGGAAGAAAACTCGGCAACGGGCTGATCTATACCTTCTGGCATCGGGAGATTTTTCCGGCTACTTGGTTCTGGCGAAAGCGGGGCATCGTCGTGATGACCAGCCAGAATTTTGATGGCGAGTATATTGCTCGCATTATTCGGCGCCACGGCTATGGCGCGGCACGCGGATCGAGCTCGAGGGGCGGAATGCGGGCGCTGGCGGAAATGGCGAGGTGCCATCGGAAGGGCCTTGACACCGCCTTCACCATTGACGGCCCGCGCGGCCCGCGCTTTGTCGCCAAGTCGGGCGCGGCGCTGCTCGCCCAGTTGACGGGCGCGCGAATTATCTGCTTTCACATCGCGCTTCGCCACGCTTACGTTTTCCGCAAAAGCTGGGACCTTTTTCAGATTCCCTGGCCGTTCACCCAAGCCGCCGTCTTCATTGCGCCGCCGATTACCGTGGCGCGAGACGCGAAGGATGACGAGCAAGCGCGGAAGCAGGAAGAAGTGCAAAAAACACTGGACGGGCTGCGCGCCCGAGGCGAGGAATGGGTGAGAAGTCAGAAATCCAAAGCCTGAGCGCGATCAACTTCACCCGTAGGCGAATCGGTTTACTCGGGGGGCGGGCCAGCAGTCAGGCGCTGTAGTTTGGGATAAAGGGCCTCAACGTGGCGCCGGGTCTCTTCAAGCGTTCCCGAGCAATCCACCACAAAGTCGGCTCGGCGGCGCTTTTCATCGGCGGACATCTGGCTCTGAATGCGCCGCTCGGCTTCGGCGCGGGAGAGGCCGGCCTTGGCCATGCATCGCTCGAGCTGCTGCTCGGGACGGCACCAGGCGACGATGACCTTGCGGAAGCGCCCGCCGATGCCAGCCTCGAAAATCAGCGCAGCATCCACAATAACGACCGAGCGCGGGCGGGCGCTCGAAGCCTCTCGCGCGAGTTCTTCCACGCGCGCGATGATCCTTGGATGAAGGATGACATTCAGCCGGTGGAGCTTTAGGTCATCTGCAAAGACAATGGCTCCGAGCCGCTTCCGGTCAATCTCGTTTGCTGGGCCCAAAATCCCTTCACCGAAGGCCTCGACCAGTTCGCGATAGGCCGGGAGCTGCGGCTGGATGAGTTCATGGCCGATGCGGTCGGCGTCAATGACCTCCGCGCCGAGATCCTGGAAGTAGCGCGCCACGGTGCTTTTGCCGCAGGCAATGCCGCCGGCCAGACCAAAATAGCTCATCACCGGGAAATCCGAGGGCTAAACAGTTAGTTATGAATCACGAATTATGTGACGGATTGCGGAAGGTCGAGTAAAGCGCACGTCCCCTCCCTAGCGCGTCATTCGCCCACCACGGCGACTGCTCGCCGGTTTGTGGGCCGTCACTTCTCACATGCCAACCCATTTTGAGTCCGCACTGCTCGCCGCCGCGCAGCCGCTCTGACGGTGTTTACCATGAGCATGGCGATGGTCAGCGGGCCAACGCCACCCGGCACCGGCGTGAAGGCTCCGGCTTTTTCCCTCACGTCCTCCGGCTGAACGTCGCCCACTAGCACGGCGCCTTTTGCCTCAAGCCGTCGCAGCGGCTCCGAAGGGTCGTGATAGAGGCGCCGGATTTCCTCGGCGGTGCTCAGCCGATTGATGCCGACGTCAATCACGGTGGCGCCGGGTTTGATGAATTCCGCGGTTACAAACGCCGGCTTACCCATGGCCCCGACCAGGATGTCCGCCTGGCGGGCGAGGGCGGGCAGTTCACGCGTCTTCGAGTGAGCGATGGTGACGGTGGCGTGCTCGCGCAGCAGCAGCATGGCGAGCGGCTTGCCCACCAGATTGCTGCGGCCAATGACCAGCGCGCGCGCGCCCGCAAGCACAATCTGGCTCCGACGAAGAATTTCCACGACGCCCGCCGGCGTGCAGGGCGCCAGGCACGGTCGGCCGCTCATCAAATAACCCATGTTGACGGGATGAAGCCCGTCCACGTCTTTGGCTGGGTCCACCGCTTCGAGCGCGGCCGCCGCGTCCACCTGCGGCGGCAGCGGGAGTTGAATCAGAATGCCGTCCACATCGTCGCGGCGATTCAATTGGTCCACCTGCTTGAGCAGATCGCCGGCGGTCGCGCTCGATGGCATTTCAATTTTTTCGCTGTACAGGCCGAGCGACTGGCAGGTCTTGACCTTGTTGCGGACGTAAATCTGGGATGCGGGATTTTGTCCCACCAGCACGGCCGCCAGGCCTGGAGTGATCCCCGCTGCCTTGAGTTCGCGGATTTCCCCGGCCAGCTCCGACATAATCTGCTCACGGATTTTGTTGCCGTCCAGAATGCGCGCTGCCATTGCCGCTGCCCTCTGAAAGATCGTGGAACGATCCAGTTTAGCATGGCGGCGGGCAAGCGCTATTCGACCCCAAGAATCGATATGGGGAGGCGCAATGGTTTTGCCGAGCCGTGAGCGCCAGGTTCGCACGGCACCACGTCCGAATAGCGGCCATTCAAGTTTCGTTCCCTAACTTGACAGCCGCGCACTGCGCGCACTAAAATAGAGGTTTTATGAATCCGGCAGGATGGAAATAAGGGAGCATGGACAAGAAGAAAGCCGAAGTTTACAAAAGGCGGTTGATTGAGAAGCGCGAAGATCTCTTGCGCTTGGTCTCAAAGTCTGATCACGATGGCCGCGAAGCCGACGAGGAGGTCACTCAGGACCTGGCGGACAAGGCTGCCAATTCCTACACGAAGGAATTCCTTTTCCACCAAAGCGACGATAATCGCCGCATTTTACACTTGGTGAACGAGGCGCTCGGACGGCTTGAAAACGGGACTTACGGCCTCTGTGTCGCTTGCCATGAGGACGTGCAGGTGAAGCGCCTCGAAGCGGTTCCCTGGGCTCGCCATTGCATCGAATGCCAGGAAAAACAGGAGCAGGGGCTGCTTTAGCCGGGCTCCGACTCGTGCCGGGTGGTGAAGTCAACTCTCCGTAGCGATTCGTCGTTTCTCCAATTCTCTCCGCGCCATTTGTTTCGCGAATTCACGGGAAGCCTGCTGGCGGTGGTGCTTCCATCGCCATGCTCGGTGTGCAGCCGCGAAATTCATGAGTGGGCGTCCTATGGCATCTGCCGTCATTGTTGGGAAAGTCTGGAACCGTGGACTGGGGCGATGTGTGCGCAGTGCGGGCTGCCCATGGCTGCTGGTTTGACGGAGAGTTCATCCGCTCTGTTGTGCGGGGCGTGCCGAACCGACAAATTTCATTTTGACTTGGCTCGAGTTTATGGCCTCTACCGTGGCGTGCTGCGCCGGCTCATCTTGCAGTTGAAATTTCGCCGGCGAGAACGGCTGGCGCAAAGGCTCGGGTCACTTTTGGCTGGTGTGTGGCAACAAAATGAGGCGGTCGCCCGGAGTGAAACGCCTCTGGTTGTCCCTGTGCCTCTCCACCCATTGCGCGAGCGGGAGCGAGGTTTCAATCAGTCCTGGCTTCTGGCCCGAGAGCTGGTTCGGTCGCTTCCTGCTAGCGCGCGAGCCAAGACTCTACGCCTGGACCGCCGGCTGTTGGCGCGGGTAAGGATGACGGCGCCACAGACCGGCCTGAGCCTATCCGCTCGCCGCGAGAACGTCCGAGGAGGGTTTCGAGTGCGCTGGCCGGAGCGCGTCCGCGGAGGTAGCATTGTCCTGGTGGATGATGTGATGACGACCGGCGCCACGCTTTCCGCTTGCGCCGTGGCGCTTCGGGCGGCGGGGGCGGCACAGGTTTTTGCCTTGGCCGTCGCTCGCGCTACGCCGCAATTCCCCGACTTCCCTTTATCCACTGCCGATACCGAGGTTGACGCGAGGGCGGGCGAGCAGACATAATTAGGCTTCCGCGGGGTGGGCGGACCGCGAGGGAACGCCATGTCGGAGGCAAACCAACGATTGCTGCAGTCGCCGGTGCTCGTGCTCAATGCCACCTACGAGCCGGTCAACGTCACCGCTGTCCGGCGCGCAATTGTGCTGGTGCTCAAAGGGGTAGCGACGACGGAGGAAGAAGACGGCGCCTTTGTTCACTCGGCGCGGGTGGCGCTGCGAATCCCCTCGGTCATCCGCCTGACGGAATTTCGCCACATTCCGCATCAAGCTCGCACGCTTTCGCGCAAAAACATTCTGATCCGTGATCGGTACACCTGCCAGTTCTGCGGCCGGACGCTCGCGGCCTCCGAGCTGACGTTAGACCATGTTGTCCCACGCTCGCGCGGAGGGCGCACGGATTGGGATAACTTGGTGGCCTGCTGCCATCGGTGCAACAATCTGAAAGGGGACCGTCTGCCCGAAGAGGCCGGCATCGCGTTGAGGCGGCAACCCCGGCCCTTTACGATCCATACCAGCCGACAGATTATGCGGGTGCTGGGCCGATCCGACGAGCGCTGGCGAAAATACCTGTTTTACTGAGCCCGGTTGCGGCGAAAGCTCGCGTCTCATTGGAGAGGTGGCCGAGTGGCTTAAGGCGGCGGTTTGCTAAACCGTTGTACGGCCAAAAGCTGTACCCAGGGTTCGAATCCCTGCCTCTCCGCCAGCTTCCGTCCTCGCTTGAACGGCCAAGCCATCACGGGCGTCGCGACTTGCCGTCCTCAAGGCCGGGTGCGAAGTTCATCGAGATGTAAAAGCAGTCCCGAGGCGGAGGCGCGTTCACCCCGCGATTGCCGCTTACCGCCACGCGTCTAACCCCTCACCACTTCAATCAGCGGATTTCGGAGTGAACCGAGACGCGCCTTTCTTGTCCTCGGATGGGTCGGGTGCTAGACTGGAATTGCGGCCGGATGTCACAACTCTTCTCGGGAGGGGGAAAGGGGCTTTTCTCTTTCGCCGACGCGGGGATGATGACAGCAGGCGCGAGACCGACGGTCGTCCTCCCGGATCGAGAGGTCCTGATCCGGTGGGACCGTTGCTCGCCGCGACTGGCGGCAGCCACGGAAGAACAGCGCCTTGTGGCTGAATTTTCACCGGGCGGGGGCGGGGTGCATTGGCGCTTGCTTGAGGACCTCTCCGTCGGCGGTTTGCTGGGGAACCAGAATGACCAACCTCGAAACTAAGGGGCATCGCCTGCAGAGCGAGTTGGCAAAGGGGCCTTCCCTCGTGGTGGCTTATTCCGGCGGCGTGGACTCGGCTTATCTGGCTTACGCGGCGCATCAGGTTCTGGGCGACCGAATGCTGGCGGTGACTGCGCTCAGCGCCAGTTATTCAGGTCGCGACCGCCGTGAAGCGGAAGCCGTGGTGGCCCGCTGCCGATTTCCGCACCAGTTCATTGAGACCGATGAGCTTTCCAATCCTTCCTATCGCCGCAACCATCCTGACCGCTGCTTTTTCTGCAAGGACGAACTCTTCGATAAGTTGGACGCCTTGGCGGCGGAGCGTGGCTTCGCGGCGGTAGCCTACGGCGTGAACGTGAACGACCAGGGCGACTGGCGTCCCGGGCAGCGCGCCGCTCTCCGGCACAAGGTTCTCGCGCCATTGCTCGACGCCGGCCTCACCAAGGCCGACATCCGCGAGCTGGCGCGCCAAGCCGAAATCCCCGTCTGGAACCGCCCCGCTTCGGCGTGTCTCGCTTCCCGCATCGCTTACGGCATTGAGGTCACTCCGGAGCGGCTCTCCGTGGTCGAGCAGGGCGAGGAAGCGCTGCGGGCGCTCGGCTTCCGGCAATTCCGCGTCCGGCATCACGATAACTTGGTTCGCATCGAAATCGCCCCCGAAGAATTGCCTCGCGCGCTCGATCCGGAAATGGCTCGCCGCTTTGTCGAAATTTTCAAGCCGCTGGGATTTTCCTTCGTCACGCTGGACCTCGAAGGCTACCGCCAAGGGTCACTCAATACCCACTTAGTCAAAATCGAAGGCTGACAGCCCCGCCGTCACCGTGGATCATCCGCCCTACGGCGCCGCCTGACGCGGGCGCGGCGTCCATACGGTGACGAGCCCTGAATTTACGCGGGCACTCGAACAGAATCAGAAGATTCTGGTGGGGTGAAATGAGCTCGGCAAGCTCGTTCCCAAATGAAGGCTCTTCGGGAACGCGAATTCTCGGCGCACCTCATTGTGGTCTTATGGCAGTGCGGCAAGCCGTAAAGTAACCTTCCATCTCCCGGAGCGGCTGGCGGCGGAATTCGCAAAGCGGGTTCCCGCGCGCGACCGCTCCCGCTACGGTGCGGACGCCCTCGCGGAAAAGCTGCGCGAGCGGGATGGGCTGCTAGCGCGCCGCAGAGATCGCGAATCGCAGCCGCGCGATCAGGAACATCGAGCGGGAAATGGGTGCGCTTTCGCACGCCGTCACGGAGCCATGGGATGAAGACACCCGCCCCGGCGCGCTGGCAAGCGTGCCCGGAGAGGGCGGTAGGAGGTTTTTCGCGACTTCGCTACCCCGCAAAATCCCTGGCGATGCGCAGCGTGTTCGCGTGGATGCCTACCGTGTCCTCGACTTTGCGCGCGTAGCCACCGGCGAGCGTGACGACCACGGGAATCTTCCCGGCCTTCTCAAAAACCATCCGATCGCGCGCCTCAAGCCCCTCCCGGCTCAGTCGTAAGCCCCCCAGTTGATCATCCCAGTAAGCATCGGCGCCAGCGAGGTAGAAAATGATCTGCGGCGCGAACTCCGGAACGATTTTCTCCAGGCTTTCACGCAGGAGGTCGAGATATTCCGAGTCGCGGACGCCGTCGGCCAAGTTGATGTCGAGCGAACTCGGCGGTTTAGGATACGGGTAATTGTTTTCCTGGTGCATCGAGAAGGTGAAGACCGAAGGGTCGCCGGCGAAAATGGCCGCTGTCCCGTTGCCTTGATGAACGTCAAGGTCCACCGTCATGGCGCGCTCGATGAGGCCGTCTCTCTGCAGCCGACGGATAGCGATGGCGACATCTTGAAGCACGCAAAAGCCCTCGCCGTGGTCGGGAAAGGCGTGGTGGAAGCCGCCCCCGATATTCGCCGCAACGCTCTCTTCAAGCGCCCGCCGTCCGGCCAGGATCGAGCCGCCCGCGCTCAGCCACACAGCGCGCACCAGCTCCGGAGAGTACGGCACTTCCATGCGCAGGATTTCAGCGTAAGAAAGTTTGGCGTTCTTCAGTTTCCAGATGTAGTCACGGTGGTGGACCAGGGCCACATCCTCATCCGAAGCGGGCTCAGGCGCGACGACGTCCTCGGGCTTTGCCACACCGTCGGCCAGCAGCTTCTCCTTGGTCAGCCGGTACTTCTGGGACGGAAAGACATGGTCGCCCAGGTGCAGGTCGTATTGGTCGGAATAGACAAATTTCATAGGCTACGGGAGCTCAATAGACCTGGGTGAAGTGTTCAACGGTCGGAAATGGTTCATAGAAATGATGCAGAAGCCGCTTCCATTCTTGATACGCAGCCGACTTTCGGAAGCCGAGGATGTGATCCTCGACGGAACGCCAACGGACAAGCAGCATATACTTGCCCTTGGATTCGCGGCATCGGTGAAGTTCGTGGGATAGATAACCTTTGCTCGAGGCAAGGATCGGGCTGGCCTTGGCGAAGGCACACTGAAATTCGCGCTCCTTGCCCGGTTTGACGGTCAAAATTGCGGCTTCCAAGATCATCGTGGTTGCCCTGAGGGGGCGGAGGTTGCGCCGCTCATGGCCGAAGGATGCTACTCCACTGTCACCGATTTGGCCAGGTTTCTCGGCTGGTCCACGTCGCAGCCACGCAGCACGGCGGTGTGATAAGCGAGCAGTTGCAGCGGCACGACTTCGAGAATGGCGGAGAGCATCTCGTTGGTTTGCGGCAGCTCGATCGTGTGATCGGCCATATCGCGCACCTCGCGGTCGCCCTCGCTGACCAGAGCGAGAATCGTGGCGCCGCGAGCTTTAGCTTCCTTGATGTTGGAGATGGTCCGCTCGTAGCGAAGGTGAGAATCGGCCGCGTTCCAGTCACAGGTTGCGATGACAACCACCGGCAGGCCCTCCGCAATGAGGGCGTTCGGGCCATGTTTCATCTCGCCCGCCGGATAAGCCTCGGCGTGGATGTAGGAGACCTTCTTCATCTTCAGCGCCCCCTCGAGCGCCACGGGGAAGTGAACGCCGCGGCCAAGGTAGAGAAAATCCGAGGAGCGATAATACTGCCGCGCCAGCTCCTCAAATTCCTCATCCTTCTGCAGAACCGACTCGAGCTGCCGCGGGAGCGCCGTCAGCGCGTTGAGCAGCGGCTTGGCGTCGTCGAATGAAAGCAAGCCGCGAATTTGCGCCAGATAAACGGCAAACAGATAGAGCGCCGTCAATTGAGCGGCGAACGTCTTGGTCGAGCCCACGCCGATTTCCGGTCCGGCATGAGTGTAGATGGTGCCGTCCGCTTCGCGCGGGACCATGCTGCCGAGAACGTTGCAAATGGCGAGCGTTTTGGAGCCTTTCGCGTGCGCCTCGCGCTGGCCGGCGATGGTGTCTGCCGTCTCGCCCGACTGGGTGATAAGGATGGTCAGGGTGTGGGGTTGAACCAGCGGATCGCGGTAGCGGAATTCGGAGGCGTAATCCACCTCCACTGGCGCGCGCGCCAGGCGCTCGATCATAATTTTCCCGGCCAGTCCGGCGTGGCGCGAGGTTCCGGCCCCGACGATCTTGATGTCGCGGAACGAACGGAAATCCTCTTCGGTGATTTCCATCTCATCGAGAAAGATCTGGCCGGCGTCCGGGGAAAAGCGCCCCAGGGCTGTGTCGCGCACGGCGCGCGGCTGCTCGTAAATTTCCTTGAGGGTGAAGTGCTTGAAGCCGCCTTTTTCCGCCAGAATCGGGTCCCAGGTAATGTGCTGGACACGGCGGGCGATCGGACGGCCGTCAAAGTCGCTCAATTGGACGCCGTTCGGCGTCAGCACGGCGACATCGCCGTCGCCCAAGAAAAAAAGATCACGCGTGTGATAGAGAATAGCGGGCACGTCGCTCGCCACCAAGTATTCATCCTTTCCCAGCCCGATCACGGCGGGCGGACCTTGCCGGACGGCGACGATTTTGTTGGGGTCCAGCGTGGAGATGATGGCCAGCGCAAAAACGCCGGTCAGCCGACGCACCGCGGCGCGCACCGCCTCCTCCAGGTTCGGCCCGTTCGAGCGCGCGGCGTTCAGATATTTCTCAATCAGATGGGCGATGACTTCCGTGTCCGTCTCGGTCCGGAAGGTATGGCCCTCGGCCGCCAGCTCCTGTTTCAGCTCCAGGTAGTTCTCGATGATGCCATTGTGGACCAGCGCCACCGCGCCATGGCAATCGCAGTGAGGGTGGGCGTTCTCTTCGGTCGGGGCGCCGTGCGTCGCCCAGCGAGTGTGGCCGATGCCATAGGTGCCGTCCACCGGGTGCAGGCGGATCACGTCCTCGAGGTTACGCAGCTTGCCGGGGGCGCGGCGAACGTCCAGCTTTCCACCCTGGATGACCGCCAGCCCCGCCGAGTCGTATCCGCGGTACTGGAGCCGCTGCAAGCCCTCGAGCAGCATGGGCGCCACCCGCTTGTTGCCGATGTAGCCAATTATGCCAGACATGAAATTGGTGACCCGCTTTGTGAGCCGTCCCGCGTAAAGCCAAAAGCCCGTCCGCCGGGCAGGAATCAAGCCTGATTATATCAGACCGGCGCGCCCGCCCTCGGAGAGACGGCCTCGGCCGCGGAACCTATGTTCGGTAGGAAGCGTTGATATCAATGTAGGCGTGGGTAAGGTCGCAGGTCCACATTCGCGCCGAGCCTTTGCCCTGATGAAAATCGAGGCGGATAGAGAGTTCATTCTGGTCGAGCTCCTTTTTTGCAGCGGCTTCATCCAGGACGGCATCGAGCCCGCGCCGGCAGAGCGGCAGGTGGTTCACAAAAATGTCTATCTTATCCGGATCAAAGCGCGCTCCCGAATAACCCGCCGCGCAGAGGATGCGCCCCCAGTTCGGGTCATTCCCGGCGATCGCTGTTTTGACCAGCGGCGAGTTGGCGATGGCGCGCGCCGCGCGTTCGGCGTCGTGCTCGCTGCGGGCGCCTGTGACTTCAACCGTGACGAGCTTCGTCGCGCCCTCACCGTCGCGAGCGATCATCTTGGCGAGCGTCTGGCAAAGTTCCCGCAGGCCGGATTCAAACCACGCGGTGTTGGCGGCGCCTATTTTGACGCCCGCGAAACCGTTCGCCAGCGCCAGCACGGTGTCATTGGTGGAGGTGTCGCCGTCCACGCTGATGCGGTTGAAGGATTGGCGGACGGCCGAGCGAAGCAGACGCCTGAGCCGGCCGGGCGCGAGGCCCGCGTCGGTGGTGATAAAGCTGAGCATGGTGGCCATGCGGGGATGGATCATGCCGGCGCCCTTGGCCACGCCGGCCAGATGCACCGCCCGCCCGCGATACTCGGAGCGCAGCACGCAGGATTTTGCAAACGTGTCCGTGGTCATGATGGCGTGCGGGACTTCGGCGGCGTTTTCCGAGGATAGCCTTTCGGCCAAGGCGGGAAGCTGCGCGAGGATGAGGGCGGCATTGAGCGGCACGCCGATGACGCCCGTCGAGCAAACCAAGACTTCCTGGGGCGGCGCGCCGGTTAGTCGAGCCACGGCTTCTGCGGTCACTGCGGCGGCCTTGCGCCCGTCTCGGCCGGTTCCCGCATTGGCGTTGCCGGAGTTGACGATGATGGCTCGGGCGCGCCCCCGACTCTTGGCCAGGTTCTGCCGCGACAGCAGGACCGGCGCGGCGGCGGCCACGTTCGTAGTAAATGTCCCGGCGGCGCTGGCGGCGACGCCTTCGGAAACGATCAGCGCCAGGTCCAGCGCTCCGAGCTTCGCCTTGATTCCCGCCGCCGCCGCGGCGGCGCGAAATCCCTGCGGCGTTCCCAAATGACCTTCGATAATTTCCCAGCGGACCATGGCGCAGGCTTCCCTTCCTCACAAAGTTGAGCGATCAACCGGCGGAGCTGTTCTGGGCCCAAAATCCGCGATGGAAGCGTTCAGGGGGTTGCTAGAGCGTCGACCAGGGGTG
>JAKAWO010000360.1 GCA_021827255.1 Acidobacteriota bacterium
TCGCTTCGCAGCTCGGTGCTTCCGATCAGCTCAAGGCGCTCGTCGCGCAATATAACGCCGGCACCGACCACATGAGCGACCTCGAAAAATTGCAGGCGCAATTCCGCTCGCTCGAGCGTTACGGCGGCTCGGTCGGTCACAGTGCGTATCTTTATGCCGAGCGGCGAATCCCGCAGGAAATGAAGGAACTTCAAAGCACCGAAGCCACGTCCGCATCGGCCGCCGCGCCTTCGGCTCCTGCGGCCGGCTCCGCGCCGCAACAATCGGCCGCTCCCACGCAACGGCTTCTTTGGGCTGTCGAAGTGGACGCGAATGCGGCTCCCGCGCACTGGCAAGGCTCGCTCACGCCGGGCCAGATGGTCGGCGAACAGTACGTGGATGGCGGCATGAGGATCGTGAGCCATCCGTTGCCCGTGGCCGTGGTGGCCGCCGCGGCCGCGAAAAACAGCCAGTTCGAACTCGAATTCACCGTCAACGGCCAGGGACGCATCACAGGCGGTAGAGTACTATCGGGCACCCCAAGCCTGGGTCAAACGGTGGTGAGCGAAGCGGAAAAAGGCTGGCGCTTCAACGCGCCAACCGTGAACGGCAAAGCCGTCGAGACGCAGGTGCGCGTCTCCGTGCAGTTCTAAGGTCTCGCAGGTCGTGCCTGCCGCCACTCACGCATGAGGACAGGATTACCGCGGCAATCCTGTGCGGTGCCCCGCCGTTCGCGACTAGCGTGTATTCGCGACGAGTTCGCGAGCGTGCTCCGCGCGCGGGTCACCGGGGTGGCTCTTCAAATAATCGCCGATCATTTTCAGGGCTTTGCCGCTCTTGCCAAGCTTCGCCAGCGCTACCGCCAGCACCAGCTTCACTTGTTCGGCTTTCTTCTTCCCATACTTCAATGCGCTTTCGGCGTGGATCTTCGCCTGCTCGTAAATTCCTTTCCTTAGCAACGCATCCGCCAGGAGCCAATGTGCCTGCCATGATTTCGGCTGTGTTTCCACGGCCTGTTCGAGCAGCGGAATCGCCTTGTCCATGTCCCCCTGCTTGTACCGCACCATGCCCAAGGCGAAAAGAGCCTGCGTCTGCCTTGGATCGAGTGAAATCGCGTTCTTCAGATACTGAACGCCCCGGTCCACGTTTCCCGCCTTCAGCCAACCCACTCCCACCAGGTAATTCACCTGAGGGTTCCCCGGCGCCATTTTCAACGCGTCCGCCAGATGCCTCTGCGCCGAGTCGATCTTGTTCGCTTTCAGGTCTTGAATACCTTGCTGCACCTCCCGTTCCGCCCGCGGCGCCAGAATCACTCCTCCAGCGGGATTGGTGCTGACGCTTCGGCCGGTCGCGGGCATCAGGAAAAATTCCACGCTCGCCGAAGCTCCATTCATGTCAGACAGATTCACGGATTGCATGGCCGATTCGAATCCGGGAGCTCCGACCTGGATGATGTACTGCGCTCCCGGCCGCAGATTCGTGAACACCCAATCCACTGCCGTTCGCTGGCTCGGAATTTCCATCACCGGACCGCCCGCTCCGGCTCCTAGAATGGAAATCGAAGGAGCAACCTCGAGCGGCCGTCCTTTTGCATCTCTGATCGAAACTGTTATCGACCCGGGGATCATGATCCCTGGGTTTTGCGCGGCGCACGGCAGCACCGCGGCGAGCAGAGCACATGCCGCCAGTGCGGCGACCATCCTTCTGCTACACACGACACCCTCCATCCGGCTCGTGGCCCGGAGCCGCATTGAATGGCAGCCTGATGCCGTGATCTCAGCGTGACCCGCGCCCATCACGATCTCTGGACGACGGTGGAGGACTGCTTTGTGCGATTTCTCAGCACGCGTACTTCCGCGCCCAGCAAAGAAAAAACGGGCGTGGCCATACGCGATGCGCCGGCTATCTCTTTTGCCAACTGTGCAGTCCTGGGCTGATAGCGATAGAGGGAGATTGATTTCAGGCGCGCTTGAGCGTGGGAAATGCCGCAACGGTGCGAGAGAAGGCGCTGCTACGCGTTCAGTCTGATTACCAAATTGGAATTCATGCGCGCGGTCGGAAGCCAGCGAAGACAGCGGCTGGCGCACATACGGCGTCCCCCGGAAGCCAAATGGCCGAGGCCGGGCGGTCCCTCACCGAGCGGCTTACTGAGGCTCGCACAATACGGTGATGGGTGACGATATTGCGTGCCGTCCGCCGTCTCGGCGCCGATCTCCCGAAGCGAGGCGGGCGGCGCAGGCGCGCCCGGTTCTCGCGCCCTTGGAAGAGTTAACAGTGAGAACTGGACCGCTCCTCCTCGGGGTGACGAGGGAAGACTGGAGCGCGGCACGGGACGTCAACATTGCCCGTACGGATCCTGACTACCAGACGCGAAACAGGACGACTGCGTGCGCCGGGACGGTGGCCGTGTAGCTCGGTTCCGAAACCTGGACGTATTCGTGCTTCCACAGGTCGCGCGCGCGCAGTTTCTTTCCGGTGACGCCGGCTACGCGCCAATTCACGGTGATGCTTTGCGGATGATCGGCAAGATTGAACAGGCCGACGGCGTGCGAACCGTCAGCGAGCGGTCGCGTCAAGATAAGCTGGGTGGATTGGGGAGGTGAGATTCTCTTCAGCGGCCTTCCCGCCGGGTCCTGGTCGATGGCGATGACTTCGCGGTTGGTGAGGATGGCCGTGGTGGCGGGCGACATGGTGCGCAAATCGTTGCCGGCAATCAGTGGCGCGGCG
>JAKAWO010000361.1 GCA_021827255.1 Acidobacteriota bacterium
CCACCGGCGGAGGGCCTGAATTCATCAGCGCGCGCGGGTCGGAGCTCAGCGGATATCGGACGAAAGCCGGAACCTGCAATCCCGCCTCCGCCAGTTTGCGCCGGGAAACGTATTTATCCCGGCACGTGTCCGCGGCCTGGGGAGAATGGAAGGGCAGGCCGAGCGCGCGGCAGGCGCGCGCCGCCGCTGGAGGCGCGCAATCGCCCAGCGCCACGATCCCCCCGATGGGCTCGCGTCCGGCCGCTTCAACAATCTTCGACGCCGCCTCGTCGGGCCGCTCGAACTTGAGCGCCAGCGCCCCATCTCGCCACGGATCGTCGAGCCGGTGGCATCGGTCAGAGCCAAAAACCACCGCAACGCCAATCTCCCGCGCCGCCTCGGCCCATTGCCGCGTCTGGTAACCGGTGGTCGTCGTCAAGAGCATCAATCGGCGGCTGCGTTCAAATGTTGAAGCGCGTTCTGGCAGTTCAAAAGTCAATCGTCCTCTTATGCCGGACCGTCGTCGCTCGGTCAAACCACCGCCTCCGCGCGCTCGGTGGGGACCAACTGGTCCCGCGTCGGTTCCGCTCAGCAGTACCAAGGTTCGGTCAAGTAAGGAATGGCGGCGCGCGCGACGCGGTCGCTCGCCTCCGGCAGCGGCGGCGCATGTCCCCCCACCGCCTGGCGCGCGCGCTTCCAAACTTCGCCAAAAATCTGCCGCCGGCTGAGCTTGCGCTTCTCCCCATCGAGCGCCACTTCCAGAACCTCCTCGGCCAGTTCGTCCACGCGCGGATCCTGATTCGCCCACGGATAGACGAGCGCGGCTTCGTCAAACGGCTGGAGGATGGCGCGGATTTCTTCAAGCTCCAGCAGCCGCGAGCCGGCCGGAATCAGCAGCCGAATGCCCAGTTGAATGGGAGCGATCTGTTCGATTAACTCGAGCTCCGCGAGTCGCCCCAGCAACTCGCAGTAACCCTCCAGGGTCGTCCACGGCGTGAAGGCGACGAACGTTGGCGCCAGCGTCAGTCCGGTCTCGCGGCAAAGGTTCACGACGGCGGCGAAGTCGGCGAAGGTGTGCCCTTTGGCAAGTTTCCCGAGCACCCTGTCGTCCACCGACTCGGCGGCGCTCGTCACCAGCAAGCAGCCGGTCTCCCGCAGCGTCGAAAGGTGCTCGGCGTGCCGCAGCAAATGTTCGATTTTGATGGTCACGTCGTAGGTCAGTTTGGGAAACTCGCGGTGGAACGCCCTCGCCAACTCGATCGCATGGCCAATCCCATTGAAAAAATCCGGGTCGCCGAAGGTGATATGCTCGGCGCCCGCCGTCGCCTGCTGGCGGATATCCTCCAGCACCACCTCCCGCTGAACGATTCGGAAGACGCCGTGATAGACCGGGACAATCGGGCAATGGCGGCAGAGGTGTTTGCAGCCGCGGCTCGCTTCCGTCGCGCCCACGATGCGCGGGTTGCCGTCCGCGTGATTCAGGTGGGCGTATTTCGCAAGCGGCGGAAGGCCGGTGCGGTCCGGAACGATGAAGGATTGTCGCGCCAGTAAAACCGTCGGCTCCCTCTGCGCGCTCGAGCCGCGTTCCCTAAGCCGCTCGACCGTTGAAACCAGGCCCGCCTCAAATTCTCCGCCCAAGATCGTCTCCGCCCCCAGCCGGCGAAGGTAGGCTTCGTTCACCGGCGCATAGAGTCCATAAAAGCAGAGGTGGGCGCGGGGATTGAGCTCGCGCACTTGCGGCAAAACCCGGACGGCCAGCCGCGTGGCCGTGTGCATGGGGAGGTAGAAGGCAACCAGGTCGGCTTGGCGGACGGCAGCTTCCGGCAAGGGTTGCCGAGAAAGATCCGCGCAGCTCACCCGCGCTCCCGCGCGCTTGAGCCACGCGGCCGGCGACGCCAGACCAAACGGCTGTCGGCCCAGTTCATAGGTGGAAATCAGCAGAACGTTCATGCCGTCTGGCTCGCGCCCCTCCCGGCTTCGCCCTTACACTCCAAATGATACCAGAGCGCGGGCGGCGCACCCAAATTCCGATTCGTCCTTGCTTTTTGCGCAGCCTCTGCTTAGCATGGGATTTCGCGGTCACCTCGGATGAAGAACGGGCGAGAAAAACAAGGCGATAACAGTCGGCGCGCGGCGCTCAAGAAGATGATGGCGAGCGCGGGCGCGGTGGTCAGCTTGCCGGTCATCGGCCAAGGCGCAGCGCGCCGCCCCGCCCCGGCAACCCTAGCCGATCCGATGCAGTCGGCCGGCCGCGATCCCATTCACCAGGCCAACTGGAAACCGAAGTTTTTTGATTTGCATCAGAATGAAATGGTCGAGGTGTTGACGGTGTTAATCATCCCAGCGACCGACTCGCCGGGCGCGAAGGCCGCGCTCGTCAATCGCTTCATGGATTTATGGCTCAACGACGAGGAAGCCGACAAGCAGCGCGAGTTTCTGGAGGGCCTCAGTTGGCTGGACGGCCGCAGCCTGCGCCTCCACTCGAAGCCCTTCACCGCCCTCTCCGCCGAGCAGCAGACTCAGATTCTCACGCCGCTGGCTGACGCTGACAATAAGAATCCCGACGACGCTATCGGGGTTTGCTTTTTCCAGACGCTAAAGGACATGACGATTTTCGGCTACTACACTTCCCAAATCGGTTTGGAGCAGGACCTCCAATATGTTGGGGACGAATATCACAACAGTTTCCCCGGCGCCTGCGCTCATTCCGAGCACCAAA
>JAKAWO010000033.1 GCA_021827255.1 Acidobacteriota bacterium
AGATTGCTCGAAGCGGCCTCGATCAGAACAATCTGGGCGTCGGGGGCCATGGCGTGCGCCCATTCCATGTCCAGAGCCTGCTCAAGCGCCCAGCCGGCGTTGGTTTTAGGTTGCACGCCTGTCGCAAACACCTGCGCGAAGCAGGGCTTGCTACTGGCGCAGGTGCTCCCGCTTGGAAGACCGAACTCGGTTGAAAATTTGTCGAAGTCAGTCGAGGCGGTGGGGTAATAGTAGGCGTCAACGATGGCAATGACGCCGCTGCCACCGGGGGGAGGCGTTGTAGCACTGCTGATCGGGCAATCGAAACCGGTGGTGCCGGAAGGCGGCGAGACGAGACCGTAGATGCAGGCCAGCGAGCCGGGCGTCTCACCCTGCGGGGCCGGTGCGGTAGGCTTAGCAGCCGGGACGAAGATCAAATAGTTGGTGTGGGCGCGGACGCCGATGTCCCAGGGATGTTCGATGTTGGTGCCGGGAACGATGACATAACCGGCGCGGGGACTCTTGCCCTGCGCGAGCCCAGCAAGGCTGGCGCTGGTTAGAAAGATGAAACCCAAGGCGACGGAAAGGCATAGCTTCATGGCTTTTCCTCCTGCAGATCCATACGTCATTCTCCCCTTTTTAGCACAGTTTTGCCCGCGCTGAGACAATTTCTTTGGGTGGCACGCAGCAAGCCCTCGCGCAACTTCCCATGCGGAACGGTGTTTGATACAATGACTCTGGCCGATGTTTCGGATGGCTGGAGGGGGCCGGGAGGGCGATCTCCCGAGTTGCCAGGCGCGGCGCTGAGCCAGTTGAGTCGGCCGGGATTTGCGCCGAAGCTTGTTAACGTCTTCTCTCAACCTCGAAGGAGGAAAGCCATGCGGAAGCTAACCCTCACAGGTCTCGCGTCTCTGGTCATTTTTTCAGCGGTGACGTTCTCCGGCTGCGGCGGCTCAACGATGAGCCCCAGCAACCAGACGGCGGCCCAAACGGGCACGGTGGCTGTCTTCGGTTCCGACGCGCCGCTGTGCGACGTATTTTCTTTTCAGGTGACCATCACGAGCGCCGAACTCGTTCCCCAAAACGGAGGCTCGCCGGTTTCACTGATTTCATCTCCGTTCACCGTGGACTTTGCCCGGCTGGTGGACTTTGCAACCATCTTTCAGCTTTCAAAAATTCAGGCTCAGAATTATTCGAAGCTGACGATGACAATGACCAATCCGTCGCTCATGGTGCTCGACGTCACCTCAACTCCTCCCGTGCCGGTGGCCGTTCCAAACACCGTGTTTTCCAATAACAGCACGACCATGACGGTGAACGCCAACATCCACAATTCCGACGACCAGGAGTCCGAGCTTGATCTTGGCGACCAGCAAGCGATGGGGCTGAAGCTGGACTTCAACCTTCGTGAATCCGTTTTGACGAATTCAACCGGGCAATTGACCGGCGTGGTGGACCCGATTCTGAGGGCGAAGCTGACCTCGAGCGAAAACGGCGACGACCACGAAGGCCTCGGACAGACGGCGGAGTTGCACGGCTTGGTGCAATCCGTCAACACGACGGGCAGCGGCAACTTCACCGGCAGCTTCTCTCTCCAGGTGTTCGGCGGGGCAGGGCCGGTGTTCACCATCGAGGTCAATAGCTCGACAGATTTCGACGGCGTTCCGGGCTTGGATGGACTCATGGCCAATCAGTTTGTGGAAGTGGACGCCATCGTGGACACTTCCGGCAATATTCTCGCCAAAGACGTCGAAGTTCCAGCGACCGAACCGCCGGAGGCAACCGACGGCGTGTTTCTCGGCCCGATTGTCGCCGTCACCCCGAGCTCCGGCAATGCTGTCAGCTTCACCATGGTGGTGAGGCGAGAGTATCCGGAGGAGTTGAGCGAAAGCGTGCCGCGCTTTTCACCCCTCGTCGTCAACCTTAACGCCAACGGGACCACGACCAACTTCCGCCTGCCGAGCTGGCTCAATCCGGCGAGCTTGACCTTCAATGCGGCAAGCGTGGGCGTCGGCGAGCATGTGGGCGTTCGTGGGACGATTGTAATGGGGCCGCCGGTCAGCGCGGATGCGCAAGGCGTCTTTCTGCGCCCGCGCACCGTGCTCGGCAACTTTACCAAACTGCTCTCGGCGCTCGACGATAAGGCAGGCGGATTTGCTCTGACCCCTTGCGGCTCGTTGTTCCAGGGCAATCCCATGACGGCGCTGACGTTTGAAGGCACGTTATTCTCCGGCGTCAGCGGCCTGACGGGCCTGAGCCCTCAGCCGACGATTGCCACTCGCGGCCTGCTGTTCTACGAGCAGAGCTCGGGGGCATCGAACGGCGCGCCTTGGACGGCGCCTACCTGGGTTATGGAGGCGCACGCCGTCCGCCAGTTCCCGCAGTAGAAGGCCGAGGCCTCTTGGTGGGCGTCGTAGTAGCGAGTACGGCGACGCCCCCCTTCTTTGCCCGTCTTGCCACGGGCTTTGCCCGATCCGAGGTCCAGCACGACTTGTGAGATTGTCCGCTGTCAAGCAGGGGAAGGGAGGGGGGAAGAAGGCGTCTCAAGGGCGGAAGCCACTATCCTGGATGAAACCCGCTCCGCACGGTTAAAACCGTGCCTTGACAGCAGGTTGAAAACGGTTTTGCAACGGCTTCTAAAGAACCTTTTTGCCGAGCGAAGCCTCCAAGTGATGGATTCTACACGAGCCGCGTTTGGAGCGAACCCAGACGAACGGATTTCGAGATGATGTTGGCAGTGTGTGAAAATACCTTGTAAGCAAACCCCAAATGGACCCAACCTACATTGAGTAGCCTCGCTTTGCGATCGCGTTGACACCCACGCCGCAACTCGTTTATGCTAAAGAAGTATTATTTCCTTAGCTGAAGCGCATCATCACTGTGAGCCCTTCCACGGTCACTTCCGCAAACACCGACGACCCAATCTAACTCGGAGGTGAGTCGAACCCTCGCATTATGAAGGCCAGTGTCAGAATGACGAAAGGCGTCGAAGAGTTTTTTGGGGTCTTCGATTCAAATTTGAAGTTGTTCGAGCAGTGCCTGGAGGTCTCCACCCGCCTGGGAGATGAAACGCTCGAGATTGAGGGCGGGGAGAAGGACGTCGGCCGCGCCCAGCGATTGGTCGAAGAATACGTGGAGATGGTGGAGGGAGGGACGCGACTCGATCCCGCCGAATTTCGGGCGTTTCTCCAGATTCTCTGCGAGGACCGAACGGCGACGCTCAAGGGTCTTGCGGAGGCGGGCCGTCCCAGAGCCTTTGGAAAGAAATCTGTCGCGCCCAAGAGCCTGAATCAGCGGATTTACATTGACGCGATCCGTCGCCACGACATGGTCTTCGGCATTGGTCCTTCCGGGACCGGGAAGACTTATCTGGCGGTTGCGATGGCCGCCGATGCGCTGCTGGCAAGGGCGGTGAACAGAATTATTCTGGCGCGGCCGGCGGTTGAAGCGGGCGAGCGTCTGGGCTTTCTGCCGGGAACCTTGCAGGAGAAAGTGGACCCTTTTCTTCGCCCTCTCTACGACGCGCTCTACGACGTTCTGGACCCGGACCGGACGGAGCACCTGATTGAGAAGGGAACCATCGAAATCGCGCCCATCGCCTTCATGCGCGGCCGCACCCTCAACGACGCGTTCGTGATCCTGGACGAAGCCCAGAATACAACCAGCGAACAGATGAAGATGTTTTTGACTCGCTTGGGATTCAACTCGAAGGCGGTGGTGACCGGCGACATCACGCAGGTGGATTTACCGGAAGGGCGGCGGTCCGGATTGATGGAGGCCATCGAGATTGTGGGACGAGTTCCCGGCATCAGCCTCGTTTACTTCAACGAGCGGGACGTGGTGCGCCACCATCTGGTGCAGCGGATTATCCGGGCCTACGAGGAGTTCGACCAGACGAAGGCGGCGGAGAGCCAGCGGAAAAACGCCGCCGGCAAATGAGCGATTTCGGTCCAAGCCTCGAACTTGAGCGGAGCCCTGACGGCAATGAATCGGATGCCGGAGCTGAGGGGTGGTCCTCAATCATCAAAACTCGGTTGAGGTGGACATTGAGGCGGTTGGCGCTTACCTTGTCCGGATCAAGAAGGCGCTGGGTCTGGGGGGTAAAAAGTGGAACGTCTGCCTGGTGGACGACCAGGCGATGCGGCGGCTCAATACGGCGTATCGCGGCAAGCGCCGGCCGACGGATGTGCTGGCCTTCGCTTGGGAAGATAACGACGCGGCCGGTGATCCCCTGGCGGCGCGGGAATTCGCGGGTTTCCTGGGCGACGTGGTGATTTCGGCCGACACGGCGCGGCGCAACGCGCGGCGCGAGGGGTTGCGGCTCGAGTGCGAGATGGAGCGGCTGATCCTGCACGGGATTCTGCACTTGCTAGGCTATGACCACGAAACCGACCACGGGGAGATGGCTTCCCTGGAACGGACGCTCGGCGAACGGCTGGTCCGCAAGCCCGGAGGCCGCTCGCGAACCGTGAAGGTTCTGAGGCGCGCGTGATGATTCTCTATGTGTTGTGGGTTGGGGTTCTGGCTGCCCTGTTGGCGTGGGGCGTCGTGGCTTCTTACCTGCGGTTGCTGATGCGCCGGCTGACGCCGCGGGAAGCGCAACGAATTTTTCGATCCGACGGCGGAGGCAGAATTCGAGCCGACCGGGAGCGAGTCGGAGTTTCGCTCTCCGCGCTCCACGGCGCGGCGATGGCGCTTTTCGCGGTAGGCATCGCCGGATTCCTCATCTGGCGCCGCCCGGAGGATTTTTGGCGTGACCTCGGCGGCGCCCTGCTGGCAACCCTGGCAGCGGTCATGATGGGCGATCAGCTCATCCCCTTTATTCTGGTGGCTCGGCACGACGAACCCGAACGCATCCTGGCGGAATGGCTGCCGGTTCTCCGGCGGGCGGTCACTTGGGCGCTTCCCCTGACCTTCCCCGTGCTGGTCTCCGGCACGATCGCGCGCCTGCTCGAGTTTCCCGAGGAGGAGGAGCAACCCGCCAAGCCGCAAGAAGGGCTCGAAGAGCTGATCCAGGCGGGGGAAGAGGAGGGATTGATCGAAAAAGGGGAAGGCGCGCTGCTGCAATCCGTCGTGGAATTCAAGGGCAAGATCGTCCGTGAGATGATGACTCCGAGGCCGGAAATCGCGGCGCTCGAAATCAATTCGCCGATCGAGGAACTGAGGGATCTCTTCCGGGAGCGTCGCTACACACGATACGTCGTCTATGCCGGGGACCTCGACCAGGTGGAAGGCATCGTGAGCGTCCGGGATCTGATGGAGCTCCCGCCCCAGGACCAGTCGCGCGCGACGCTGCGATCGCTGGTTCGCCCCCCCTTTTTTGTGCCTGAGACCAAACCGGCCGCGGACCTTCTGAAGGAGATGCAACAGACCACCTCGCAGCTTGCCCTGGTGGTGGACGAATACGGCAGCGTGACGGGTCTGGTGACCATCGAGGATCTTGTGGAAGAGCTGGTAGGCGAGATTCGAGATGAGGTTGAGCCTCACGATCGCGACCTCCTTCAGGAGTCCGCCACGACGTATCTGGTGGCCGGCGCAGCAGAGCTTGCCCGAATCTCCGAGGAGTTGAACGTCGCCTTCGAACCGGGCGATTACTCCACCGTCGCTGGGTTGGTGCTGTCGAGCCTGGGCCACATGCCCATGGCAGGCGAGAAATTGGAAATGGGGAAAATCACTTTCGAAATCGTGGAAGTGAGCGAGCGCGCGGTGTTGAAGGTGCGCCTTATTTTGAATCCTCCCGCGTGGACGCCCGACTCCGCTCATGCCAGCCGCCCAACCGTTTAAGTCCGGGTTCGTCGCCGTGGTGGGCCGCCCCAACTCCGGCAAAAGCACCTTGGTGAACGCCCTGGTGGGCGCCAAGGTGGCCATCGTCACCGCCGTGGCCCAGACCACGCGCAACCGAATTTTGGGCGTGGTGAACCAGCCGGAGGCGCAAATTGTGCTGATGGACACGCCCGGTATCCATCGGCCTCTGCACCACCTCAACCAGCAGATGATGAGATGGGTTCGTGAATCGCTGCAAGATCGCGATCTGGTTCTTTTTATCGTGGACGCCTCGACGAGCTTCGGCAAGGGCGACCAGTTTGCTGTGGAACTTCTCTCCGAATACCGCCCCCGCGCCGTCCTCCTCCTCAATAAGATTGACCAAATCCGGAAGCCGGCGCTTCTGCCGCTGATGGCCCGCTACTCAAAGCTGTACCCTTTTGAGGCTCTCATTCCGATTTCGGCCTTGCACGCGGAGGGGCTCGACGAAGTTCTGAGCGTGATTCTCCAAATGCTTCCGGAGGGGCCGCAGTATTTCCCACCGGAGACCACCACCGATCAATCAGAGCGATTTCTGGCTGGGGAAGTCATTCGGGAAAAAGTGATCCACCAAACCCGAGAAGAGCTGCCTTACGTCACCGCCGTGGCGGTGGAGCAGTTTGAAGAGCGCCCAGCCTTGACCCGCATTCACGCGAGCATTCTTGTGGAGAAAGAGTCGCAGAAGCCGATTCTTATCGGCGCGGCCGGGCATCGCATCAAACAGATTGGCACGGAGGCGCGGCGAGAACTTGAGAAGATCTTCCCGCCCAAAGTCTTTCTCCAACTTCTTGTCAAAGTTGAGCCCGACTGGCGAAACAACCCCGCCGTCGTGGCCGGGCTGGGATATAGCGCCGACCCGCCTGAGCCGCCGGCGTAAAGCGGGTCAATCGGCGGTGGAGATTCCCAGGGACTTCATTTTGCGGTGGAGGTGGGTGCGCTCGAGGCCCAGAGCCTCCGCGGCGCGGCTGACGTTGCCGTGGTTCTCCTCCAGCTTGCGCAGGATGTAGTCGCGCTCGTAGGCGGCGCGGGCCTCGTAAAGGGTGGAGAAGGCGCCGGCCGGTTTGCGAGCGGCCGCATCGAAACCCGGAGGATGGAGCAAGGCCGGGGGAAGATGACGGCGCTCGATCCGCTCTCCCGCAACCATGATCACCATGCGCTCGATCAGGTTTCTGAGTTCGCGAACATTGCCGGGCCAGCGATAGCCGGTCAAGGCTTCCAGGGCGTTGGCCGACAGGCGCTTGGGACGCCGCCCGTAAGCCTGGGCAAACTCTCTCAGGAAGAATTGCGCGAGCTCAGGAACATCCTCAGGGTGCTCGCGGAGAGGCGGAACGTAGAAAGGGATCACGTTCAGCCGGAAGAAGAGGTCCTCGCGGAAGTTTCCCTTTTGGATCTCTTCATCCAGGTTCTTGTTGGTGGCGGCAACGATCCGAACGTCCACCGTGTGGCTGCCGCTCGAGCCGATGGGTGAAAACCTTTGCTCCTCGATGACCCGAAGCACCTTCGATTGGGTGCGCAGGCTCATGTCGCCGATTTCATCCAGGAGGAGCGTTCCTCCGTCGGCTTGCTCGAATTTCCCCGTTTTGTCTTCGAGCGCTCCGGTGAAGGAACCTTTGAGATGTCCAAAGAGTTCGCTTTCGATAAGCTCTTCCGGGATGGCGGCGCAGTTGACTTCAACAAAAGCGCGGTCGGCGCGAGGACTCGCCTGGTGCAGGGCATGGGCGACTAATTCCTTGCCGGTGCCGCTCTCGCCATAGATCAGAACCCGTCCGATGGTGGGCGCGGCCACCGCAATCTGCTGGCGAAGGGCCTTCATGGGAACGCTGTCGCCGATAATCCGGTACTGGGACTCGATCTTCTGACGCAGCTCCCGGTTTTGAGCGGAGAGCCTGAGCTCCTCGATAGCGTGCTGGAGGGTCAAAAGCGTCTTCTCGATGGAGAGCGGCTTCTCGATGAAATCGAAGGCGCCCAGCTTCGTCGCGCGGACGGCGGTTTCGATGGTACCGTGCCCCGAAATCATGATGACCGTGGGGGGACGAGCCAACGCTCGAATCTGCTCGAGCGTCTCCAGCCCATCCATCCCGGGGAGCCAGACATCGAGAAGAACGACGTCGCAGGCGTTCTCCCGCAGGAAAGCGAGGCAGGCTTCTCCGCTTTCGACTGCGCGGACGCTGTGGCCTTCGTCCTGAAGGACGTCGGCCAGGGACTGGCGAATGCCAGCCTCGTCGTCAACTACCAGGATGGAAAATCGTTCCACCCAAATTCACCCTCGACGGAGCGCCGCGCGGACGCGATCGCCCGAGCTCCGCCAGGCGCGCACCTTCGGCTTGCCGCTCTTCTCAAGCCGCGGGGCTGCCGATGGCCATCCGTTCCACCGGCAATTCAATGACAAACTTGGTGCCGGCTGGATGGTTCTCTTCCACACGAATCGTGCCATGGTGCTCCGAAACGATTCGGCTCACAATCGCCAGACCCAAACCCGTCCCGCGGCGTTTGGTCGAAAAGAAGGGCAGGAAAAGGCGCTCCTTCGCTTCCGGCGGAATCCCCGGCCCGGTGTCTTCCACCACTAATTCAGTTACCTCACGGGCGGAGTCGAAGGCCGTCCGGACGCTAATTTCCTTCAAGGTGGACTGATCCACGGCTTCCGCGGCGTTGTCAATCAGGTTCACAATCACTCGCTTCATTTGATCGGGATCGAGCTGAAGCAGCGGCAGGTCCTCGGATAACTGGCGGTGGATCGCGATACCCTCGAGCCGGCCATCGAAAACCCGAAGCGCCCGCTCGACCACGGCGTTCAAATCCATCGGGACAGGGTGAGACGATGGGAAGCGGACAAATCTGGAAAATTCATCGACCAGCGCCTTCAACGTTTCGACCTCGTGGGCGATCAATCGAGAACCTTCCCGAAGCGTGGCCACAAGCTTGGGGGAGGCGATTTCCGGTCCCGCCTTTTCAACCCAGCGCCCAATCCGTTCGGCGGAGAGCTGGATGGGCGTCAGCGGATTCTTGATCTCATGCGCGATGCGCTGGGCGGCTTCCTGCCAGGCGAGCGCCTTCTGCGCCTGAAGGAATTCTGTGAGATCGTCGAGCACGAGCACCGAGCCGGCGCTCCCTTGGCGAGCGCGGATGGAGGTCAGCGTCAGGGCTAAGACGGCGCGCCGCCCTCCCAGATTGAGCTCCATCTCCCGAGTCACGGCGCCTTGGCGACGGGCCCGCCGGAAAAGCTGCTGGATCTCCGCCACGTCTTCGGGCGGGAACAAATCCGAGAGCGTGCGAGCGGAGCGAAGATCACCGCGCTGCAACATGCGGGCGCAGGTCGAGTTGATCCGTGTGACTTGCCCTTGCGAGTCGAAGGAAATTACGCCGGCGGGAATGCTCTCGAGGATGGCCTCGAGCGTGTTACTGCGCTCATCGAGCTGGAGATTGGCAGCTTGCAATTGCTGGGCGGCGCGCTCAATCGCCTGGCGGTTTTCCTGAAGCTGACGCGTCATCTGATTGAAAGAGCGAATCAGGCTTCCCAGCTCGTCGTCGGCGGCCGCCAGCGTAATCTGAAATCCGAGATTGCCGTGAGAAACCTGGTGCGTCGCCGTGGCCAGCGCCTCCACCGGGACGGTCACTTGCTTGGCAACGAACAGCGCGAGCCAGGTAGCGACAAAAAGAAGGAGCAGCGTGATCAACGAGAGCGACAAAAGATAAGTTCGTTTGGCGATTTTCTGCTCGCGGGTCAGGTCGTCATACTTCTGGGCCTCTTGCTGGATTCGGTGGGCGATGCTCTCAATCTTTTCAGGGAGGCGGGTGGCGCCAACAAGGGTTCCGACGATCTGATGGTCGCGATCCACGACGGGCTTGGAGGCGAGGAAAATTTGGTGATTCGGGGATTGGACGCGTAGGGAAATCGAAGCGGGCTGATTTTGACCTCGCCGAGAAGAGGTGGGGATTTGCCCGGCAGCGGCCGCGCAGAGTCCGGGATCGCCCGAACAAGCCAGCAAGCGGCCTTGGGGGGTATAGAAGAGCGCCGCCTCGTCTCTGGAGGCGCCGATCTCGGCGGCGACCAGAGATTTCAGCGCGCGACCGTCTCGCCGGCGGGCCGCGGTTGCGATCTTTGACAGACCGGCCAAATGATCCGAGAGGCGGCGGGAGCGTTGGGAAGCCCGCGCTTCAAGCTGTTGAACAATTTGACGCGCATCCTGGCGAACTATGCCGAATGGAATTCCAAACCACCGGTCAATGCTGTGGTTCAGCAGGCCATAAGCGAACAGCGACAGGAAGCAGACAGGAACCAAGGTTAGAGCCAGAAAAGCGATGACCATCTTGGTCTTGAAGCGCGACCCCAGTTGTTGCATCCGCCGTTCAACAAACAGCTTGAGCAGAATGCGAGCCAAGATGAGACCAAAAATAAGAAATGCAAAAAAGATGAGCGTTGAGGCCACGAGCAGCAGAACGGTTTGGGCGGCGCTGCTCGGTCGAATAAAGGAAAGGTTGAGCGATGCCTGGCTCCAGCCGATGAAGAGCAACACCGGGACGATGATCAGGAGGAAGATCAGAAAAGGTCGCCGCTCTGGGAGCAATTTCTCGCCCATAATCTAATCAATCCTCCCCGAGGGCATCGGGACAAAAGACTCGCGCCGGGTCTCCTCGCCGTTCGCCGGCAGGTTGAGCAAGCCGGGCGGAGGTAAATAGGCTCGCAGGGGGCAGCCCGCGCAATTAGGGCTTCGAGGGTGGCAATAGGTTTTGCCTGTGACGACGAACAGCGCGTGAAGCTCATTGTAAAGGCTGGATTCGGGTTGCAAGTTCCGATGGACCGTCGCCTGGGCGAGCGAATAATCCGCGTCAGAAGGAAGCAGCCCGTGGCGGGCCAAGATGCGCCGCGTATAGGCGTCAGCGACGAAGATTGGAAACTTGCCGGCGTAAAGCAGCACGGCATCCGCGGTTTCCGGCCCGAAACCCTGGATGCCCAGGAGGCGGGCGCGACATTCGGCGATCGGGAGGTCGAAGAGCCGGTCCAGCGAACCCCTGAAGTCGCACTCCAAGAACTCGGCAAACGCCTTGATGGTTCGCGCTTTTTGGCGAAAGTAACCCGCCGCACGGATGCACGACTCGAGTTTAGGCAGCGAGGCGCTTAACAGTCCTGCGTGCCTGAGCAGTCCTTCCTTCCGCAAGCAAGCCAAAGCTATCTCGGCGTTTCGCCACGAAGTGTTCTGGGTGAGGACCGCGCCCAGGATGACCTCAAGGCGGCTGCGCGCCGGCCACCAGTTCTGAGGGCCGAATCGCTGCAAGAGAACGTGGTAATATCGGCGAAGCGTTCCGGCACCTGGCTCCGCGGTTTGGGCCCGCATGTCTTAGAAACTAGTACGCGCTGCTTCCGAAAGTCAAGGCAAGGCGCGACCTCGGCGCTTCCTTGACGGTTCAAGAACAGGCCGATAGAATGGGTTTTCGACTCCGTCGGCCGCGCCGAGCTCATGTCGCTCAGCTTTTTCAACACGCTCACTGGAAAGGTGGAGGAGTTCAAGCCCCTGGAACAGGGGCACGTCCGAATGTACACGTGCGGGCCGACGGTTTACGGTTTCGCGCACATCGGAAACTTTCGCACCTTCGTCTTCCAGGATATCCTTCGCCGCTACTTGAAATACCGAGGCTACGAAGTCCTGCACGTGATGAACGTGACGGACGTGGACGACAACACGATTCGCAATGCGCAAGCCGCCGGGCTCGCCTTGCGCGAATTTACGGCGCGCTACATCGAAGCATTTCAGGTGGACCGCGAGTTGCTCAACCTCGAAACTCCAGAGGTGGTGGTTCGCGCCACGGACCACATTGCCGACATGGTGAAGGTCATCGAGACGCTGATCGAAAAAGGGTTTGCCTATGAGAGCAACGGCTCATACTACTTCCGCGTCCAGAGCTTCCCGGCTTACGGCAAACTTTCCAGAACCGACTTCTCCGGCATCCGGGCCGGGGCGCGCGTTGACGCCGACAAATATGACAAGGACAGCGCGCGCGACTTCGTGCTCTGGAAGGCGGCCAAACCGGGCGAGCCTGCCTGGGACACTCCGCTCGGTCGCGGGCGTCCCGGCTGGCACATTGAATGTTCGGTCATGTCCATGAAATACCTCGGCGAGACCTTTGACATTCACTCCGGAGGCTCCGACCTTATCTTTCCGCACCACGAGAACGAGATTGCCCAGAGCGAGGCCGCAACGGGGAAGCCTTTCGTGCGCTATTGGCTGCACTCTGAGCATTTGACCGTAAACGGCGAGAAAATGTCAAAGTCGCTAGGCAACTTCTACACGCTGCGCGACCTGATCGCCCAGGGCTACAAACCAACGGCCATCCGGTATCTGTTGGCCTCGGTGCCATTTCGCAAGCCGCTCAATTTCACTTTGGATGGCCTGCATCAGGCGCAACAGTCGCTCGATCGTCTCCGGAATTTCCATTACCGCTTGGCCATGGAAAAATTCCCGGCGGGAGAAAACCCGGCTTTCGCGGAGCGCGCCCGCGCTGCCCGCTTGGAGTTTGAGACGGCGCTCGATGACGACTTGAACACTGCCGAAGCGCTAGCGGCCATTTTCAACTTGATTCGCGAGGGCAATACCGCCATGGACCAAGGGGAGTTCCGCGCGGGCGACCGCGGCGACTTTTTGGACGCTCTCAAGCGATGGAACCAAATCTTTGGCGTGCTGGATGACAAGGATCACGAGAAACTTCGAAAGCTCGGCTTCGTTCAAGAATCCGAGCCATGTGGGATCCCGGACGGTCATCCGCGGCCACCGGCCGGAACCCTCAGCAGCCAGGAAATCGAAAGGCAGATCCAGGAGCGCGAACAAGCACGGCGGCGCGGCGATTACGCCCGGGCCGACCAAATCCGCCAGGAATTACTCGAGGCCGGCGTGCTTCTGGAAGACACGAAGGCCGGAACTCGGTGGAAACGGAGATGACAACTTCGGCGGATATTTACTCGCTAAGTTCAAAGGATCGGAATCCTCGGTTGTTTGGTTGCAGGCGCTCCGCAGACTTCTTTGCTTCTGACGCCATCCATCAAGAAACTCGGTGAACGAAACTGGAAATATGCCAAGACCTCAGATTAAGACGCCGCTGCCCGGTCCCGAAGCCCGAAAAATTCTCAGCCTCGATGCCCGATTCATTTCCCCCTCCTACACGCGCGATTATCCGATGGTGGCGCGGCGCGGGAGCGGCATGTGGGTCGAGGACGTGGATGGCAACACGTTTCTCGATTTCGCCGCCGGGATCGCGGTCGTTTCAACCGGCCATTGCCACCCCGAAGTGGTGCGCGCCATCGAGCGACAAGCCGCGATGCTCATCCATATGTCGGGCACGGATTTCTATTATCCGCTCCTGACCCAAGTGGCGGAAAAACTCGCCGCCCTTGCGCCGGGCAATTCCCCTAAGCGGGTCTGCTTTGGGAATTCCGGCGCTGAAGCGATGGAAGCGGCGATGAAGCTGGCGCGATACCACACCCGCCGCCATCGCTTTATTGCTTTCCTCGGCTGCTTTCACGGACGCACGTTCGGTTCGCTCTCGCTGACGGCGAGCAAAGCCGTCCAGAGAAACGGTTTCGGCCCGCTGCTTCCGGGAGTGAGCCATGTTCCCTACCCGAACCCCTATCGTTGTCCTCGAGGGCACACCCCAGAGGGTTGCCGGTGCGCAGGCATCGAAGAGATCGAAGCGTTGTTCCGGACGGCGGTCCCGCCGGAGGAGGTCGCGGCGATTGTTGTCGAGCCCATCCAGGGTGAGGGCGGATACGTGGTGCCTCCGGCGAATTTCCTGCCCGAACTTCGTCGCTTGACGGAACGCCACGGGATTCTGCTAATCTTTGACGAGGTCCAGTGTGGTATGGGCCGCACGGGCAAGATGTGGGCCTGCGAGCATTCAGGAACCGTGCCCGACATTTTGATAACCGCCAAGGGCATCGCTTCCGGCCTGCCCTTGAGCGCGACGATTGCTCGCGCGGACGTCATGGATTGGCCGCCGGGGTCTCATGCTTCAACCTTCGGCGGAAATCCGGTTGCCTGCGCCGCGGCGCTTGAGACGATTCGGCTGATCGAAGATAAATACCGGGAGAACGCCGCGCGCATGGGCGAGTACTTGCTCGAGAGGTTGAAGGACGGGCCCGGGCGGCATCCTCTGGTCGGCGATGTGCGCGGGAAGGGTCTGATGATCGGCGTCGAGCTGGTCAAAGACCGCAAAACGCGCGAGCCGCATCCCGAGGCGCGGCAGAAGGTCCTCCGGCGCGCCTTTGAGCAAGGCTTGTTGCTTTTGGGCTGCGGGGAAAGCACCCTCCGCCTGATGCCGCCGCTCATCGTTGAAAAAGAACACGCCGATTTGGCGGTCGAAGTGATCGAGCGGTGTTTGGAGGAAATTGGGAGCGCCGAGAATCGCAATTAAGCGCCGTGGCTTTGGCGTTATCGCGTTGCGGACGCGAAGGTCGCAGTGTCCGGTTTGGAGGCTTCCCGGCTTAGAAGGTCCGCATGAGCTGCTGGGCTCGTCTGATGTATCGCGCTTTGGCGTGGAAGGAAAAACAACGCGCCGGAGCGTCCGCCGGCGTTCGGCCCTCCGCAGAGGCGGAGTCGGGAAGCACGCACCTCAAGACCGGACAGCGCGGCGAGACGCTCGCTTACTGGTACCTGCGGCAGGCCGGATACCGCGTAATCGCGCGGAACAAACGATTAGGAACTCGGGCGGGCGAGCTGGACCTGATCGCCTGGGATGGGCCAATTCTGGCTTTTGTCGAGGTAAAAACCCGAACCTCCGCCGTGGCCGGCCCGCCCGAAGCGGCGTTGAAGCGAGAACAGCAGAAACGAATTATCCGCGGCGCGCGCGAATACCTGCGACGGTTGCCTGGAGTGCGGCCGAGCTATCGCTTCGATGTGGCCAGCGTCTTTTGGACCCAAGGGAGCGGATTTCAGGTCCGCCTGATCAAAGACGCCTTCAAGGACAGATCTTAAGGCGCGAGCCTCGAAGCCCTGGATTCACCGTTATGAGGTCGCGGCGGGCACCACTCCACCCAGGATTGAAACCAAGGGGCTCGAGGGCAAAGGTTCTTAGCCCAAAACTCACAGCTGATCACTCATCCCTAACCCATACGAGGAGCCAAAACTTTGCCTGAACTCAGGAAAGATCCCATTAGCGGCCGCTGGGTGATTATTGCCACCGACCGCGCCAAACGGCCGAGCGACTTCGTCCGCGACAAGGTTGAAATCCGCGGCTCGGGCTTTTGCCCCTTCTGCGCGGGAAATGAAACCAAGACTCCGCCGGAGATTATCGCCTATCGAAGCGACGGGAGCCGACCCAATTCCCCGGGTTGGTCGCTGCGCGTGGTGCCCAACAAATTTCCGGCGCTGGGCATCGAAGGTTCTCTCAACCGGCAAGGCGAGGGGCTTTACGATAAGATGCACGGCATCGGAGCTCACGAGGTGATCATTGAGACTCCCGAGCACCGCCAAACGCTGGCCACGCTCCCCGTTCACACGGTGGAAGACGTGCTCTGGGCCTACCACGACCGAATCCAGGACCTGAAGAAAGACAAACGTTT
>JAKAWO010000362.1 GCA_021827255.1 Acidobacteriota bacterium
CGGAAGGCCACGAGCCGCTCAAGCTGGTCGGCGAGGTCGCGGGGGCGAATGAGGATGGCCGTGTGTTCCGTCGCATAGCGCCGGGCGATGCGGGCCGCGTAGGGCAGCTCATTCGCTTCCGTCTCCGCGAAGCCGACGGAAAACGTTCGCAGAGGCCGCGCCCCCAGATCGGCCATCAGCGCCACAATGGCGCTCGAATCTACGCCCCCGCTCAAGAAGGCGCCGAGCGGCACATCGGCGACCAACCGTAACCGCACGGATTCGCGCAGCATTCCGGCCACCTCCTCGGCGTATTCGGCGGGAGAACGCGCGTCGCCGTCCTCCGGCGGGATCGTCCAATAGCGTTCGGTCCTGGCGCCATTGGCATCGGCGATCAGCACGTGCGCCGGCAGGAGTTTCTGAATGCCGCGATAGAAACTGCCCGGCGCGGGAATGTAACGAAAGCCGATGAAGTCATAGATGGCTTGCGGGTCAATTTCCAGCGGTCCGGCCACGAGCTCGCGCAGCGCTCGCACCTCGGAGGCGAACACGATGCGGCCTGGCTCGAGACGGTAGAAGAGAGGCTTGATGCCAATGCGGTCGCGTGCCAGGAGCAGCCGCCTTTGACGCCGGTCCCACAGGGCAAAGGCGAACATGCCGCGCAGATGTTCGACCGCCGCTGCCCCGTGGTCTTCGTAAAGGTGAACGACCGCCTCGGTGTCCGTGCTGGTGCGAAAACGGTGGCCGCGCGATTCGAGCTCGGCGCGCAGCTCGCGATAATTGTAAATTTCGCCGTTGAAGGTGATCCAGACGGTTTCGTCTTCATTGGCGAGTGGCTGATGCCCGCCGGCCAGGTCAATGATGCTCAGTCGGCGATTGCCGAGACCGACCGCGCCATCGAGATAAATGCCCTCGTCATCCGGTCCACGATGAGCCATAGCCCGCGCGGAGCGTTCAAGCTGGGCGCGATCAGCGGGCGCGCCGGTTCCGAAACTGAAGATGCCACAAATGCCGCACATAAGGCGAGCTTGTCAACCGCTACGGGCGCCGCGCGAAGGGTCCATGTATAGCGCTACCAGCGTCTCCGGCCAGAACGTCACTCGCATCGGGACCACGCGGCTGCCTGGAAACAGCTTTCGCATCTGGCGGGCCGACAGCAGCGCCAGCTCCGCAACCCTCCCTTTGGGAATGTGCGTTCCGAGCAGGCGATTGTACCAGCGCTGCGCCTCGCGGGGGAGAAAGTGAATGAACGGCAAATGATAGTGGCTCTCAAAGAGAAACCAGTAATTGGGCGTGGTGATGAACCAGCTTCGGCCGACGCGCCTGACTTCCTGCGCGAAGCGTTCTTGCTGGCCGCGCGACGGCAGATGCTCAATGACCGCGTTCGAGAACACCAGGTCAAACGACTTGTCGGGGAAGGGCAACGCGCGGCCGTCGAAAATCGCATATTGAGCGCGAGGATAGCGGCGGCGCGCCTCAAGAATTTCGCGGCGCTCGATGCCGCCCGCCACGAGGCGATCGGGATAAGCATAATAATCCTGAAACGTGTAGGGGGTGAAGGTGGCGCCGCTCGCCCCCACGTCCAGGACTCGGTCTTCGGGCCGGGGCCTGAAAACTTGTTCGAGCAGCTTGAATTTCTTCCGCCTCGACCTCCGGCTCAAGCGCCGCAAGGCTTCCTTGGTAAACGACAGACTCATAATCGAATTCATCGGTCCCGCTTCTCCTCGCGCCTGGGTCGCCAGTTACTGCCTCGGTTTAACTCCCGTGGCGAAGAATGCCGGCGACAAGAAGCGCGTATGAAGTCGCCAGGGTGAGAGCCGGCAGAGCAGTGAAACGTCCGCGCTGCTCAGTCGCACGCACCAGTACGCGAGTGACCGTTGCCACCGCGGCCAAGCTTCCACGCCTGTCCACTGGACGGTGCGGCCAATATGAACGAAAAACGATCCAAGATAGCCGCTGCGAACTTCGGTCAGGCCAAGGCTTCTGAAGGTTCGGGCCAGGTCCTCCGGCCCGAACACGACGTGCCGCGCCCACAAAGGGGGCGCGAGCCGCCGGTAGATTCTGCCCTGCATCCCCTGAAGGTTGGGAACAGTCAGAAGCAGGTGTCCGCCCGGCTTGACCAGCCGGAGGTGCGCCGCAACCGCGGCTCGCAGATCCTCAAAATGTTCAATGACGCCTGCCGAATAGACAACCTCGAAGGTCTCTCCGGCAAGCGAAGACTTGAAGAGGTTTTCACACACCACGCCTCCGCCCACACCTTGCAGGCGCAGATTCGCCTGCAACAAGCGGCAGCCCATCAGCGAAAAGTCGGCGCCCACCACGGGATTGCCGAGCTTCCAGCGCAAATACGGAAGAAGCCTTGATCCTCCAGCGCCGACCTCGATAATCCGCGCGGTCCTGCCGGCTGCCGCGCGACGAATCAATTCAACGGTCTCATAGTCCTGGTCACGGTAGAGCCACCGCAGGCGTTGGGGACGCTGCGTACTCCACCAGTGTTCTTCCCAATATGCTGCATCGGTGAGGGGGTTCATCGGCTTTCGACGCGTTGCCACAGCGACAAAACTTGAGAAATTTTGATCGCCCGTAGAGAGACCAGGGTAGCGATAAAAGCGACCGTTCCTGCGCTACAAGTCTCGAATAAAAAGAGGAAATTCTCTCCTCCGCTCGAGGGGGGGACCATTTCCGACCGCAGGGCC
>JAKAWO010000363.1 GCA_021827255.1 Acidobacteriota bacterium
GAGGGCGTCCACGCTCCATGGAGCGTCGGTGGGGGGCGCGGGAAGACCGCAGCAGATGTGCGCCACGCCAAAGGCCGCGATCGCCCGCAATGTATCGTCGGAGGGCAAGGCCGAGTACTGAGTGCCAAGCTTCATCGGCAGCTTGGGCGCGGGTTTCGATGCCTCGCCTGGCGCGGAGGGGACGGCCGCGGCCGGCGGCATCGGCACGACCGCGGCGGTGGCAGATTGAAGGAAGGCTCGGCGGTTCATGGGTTCGTCGGCCTCTCGTGGGATCGTCGCTTCGTTCAGGATCGAGGCGATCTCGAGACTGGGGCCAAATTCTGAATCACGGCTTGGCCGGCTTCGATCATCACCTTTAACTCAGCTTCCTCTTTGTCGTTGCAGTCCACTAGCGGCGGGCGGACATTCCCTGCCGGCTTGCCGACCACCCTCAAACCCGCTTTGATCAACGCCACCGCATAGCCTTTTCGCCGCTCTCGCAGTTGGGCCAGCGGCCGGTAAAAGGCGTCCAGCAGCCGGTTGATCGCCACCCGGTCATCCTTCCTCAAAGCCTGGTAGAAAGCGCGAGCAATATCCGGAACAAAATTGAACACGGCCGAGGAATAATTCAAGACACCCAGGCCCAGGAAAGCCGGAGCGGATAATTCAGCGGTAGGCATGCCGTTGAGGATAGCTAATCGCCCGCCGGCTTCGCGCTGAATTCGGAGCAACCGCTCCATATCCCCCAGGCCGTCCTTGAAACCGACGATGTTTTTGATCTGGCTCAAACGGCCCACCGTAGCGGGCGCAAAAATGGCGTTGTCGCGCTGGTAGAGAATCAGGCCGAGCGAGGTGGAAGCCGCGATTCGGCGGTAATGCTCTTCGAGCCCGTCCTGCTCGGGCTGAATCAAGTAAGGAGGGAAAACCAGCAGACCGTCGGCGCCAGCCTCCTCCGCCGCTTCGGCAAACTTTGCCGCCAGTGCCGCGCCGTAGCCGGTGCCCGCGATCACCGGACACTGGCCGTCGGCTGCTTCGGCCGCCGCTCCAACCAGAACCCGGTATTCTTCCAAATTAAGAGAGAAAAATTCTCCCGTTCCACCACACACGAACAGGGCAGCGGGCCGGTTCTCGATCATCCAGCGGACGTGCTCGCGAAACCGTGGCAGGTCAATTTCACCCTCGGCAGTGAAAGGTGTTACCGGGAAAGAAAATAATCCGCGCAGTTGATTGCGAAGTTGCTCTGGAGCCATTCGCATATCAAATGCTCACCCGAGCGCCGTTGAGGATGCGCCACCTTGCGCGGGCGCTATTTCCCCACGCGAGGCTCGATCTTTACCCGGGCGCGCAGCAAAATGTCGCGCGAGGACGATCCCACCATAATCTTGTAAACGCCTGGCAGAATCGCCCACTGGTGATGTTTTGTGTCCCAGTAAGAAAAGTCCCGCGCATTGAGTTCGAGTCGCGCCTGGCCGGTTTCTCCCGGCTTGAGTTCCAGCTTGGTAAAGCCTTTCAGTTGCTTGGGCGGCTCGGGAACGGCGCGGGTTTGAGGAAAGCCGACGTAGAGCTCGGCCACTTCCGCTCCGGCGCGTCGGCCGGTGTTGGCCACGTCGAAACCGACACGGATGAGCTGATCCGAGTGCGGGCTAAGCGAAACCGTTTTGGGAGAAACCGAAAGGCGCTTGTACTTAAACGTCGTGTACGAGAGCCCGAAGCCGAACGGGAAAAGCGGCTGGATGTGGTCCGCGTCGTAATGGCGATAACCAACAAACACGCCTTCGGAATAATGAACGACGCCGCCTTCGCCGGGGTACTGCGCGGGCGTATTGGCAGGAAGGTCCTGAAGCCGCTTGGGGAAAGTGATGGGCAGCTTGCCGGAGGGGTCAACCTCGCCAAACAGGACCGCCGCGACGGCATTGCCGTCCTCTTCACCCGGATACCAGGCTTCAAGAATCGCCGGAACTTGTTTCACCCAAGGCATCAGAATGACGGATCCGCTTTTCAGCACCACGACCGTGCGGGGGTTCGCGGCGGCCACCGCTTCGACCAGTTGATTCTGATGGTTCTGGAGAGAAATGGGGTGGTCGCGCCCTTCCGTCTCGTAATCCCCCACCATGACGATGGCGACGTCGGAGGATTTGGCCAGCGCGGCCGCTTGAGCGGTGTCGCGGCCGTCGTTGAAGCTGACCTTGACGCCGCTTCCGGCGCGATCCTCGATTCCTTTGACCGGGTCCACCGTATAGAGCGGAACGACGTGCGAGCTCCCGCCGCCGCCCGTGATGGCCCCGGCCGCGTAAGCGCCGATGACGGCGATCGAGCGCAGCCGCGACGCGTTCAAGGGAAGAAGCCGACCTTTGTTCTTGAGCAGCACCATGCCTTGCTCGGCGATCTCTCGCGCCAGGCGACCATCTTCCTTGACCGGAATCGGGTGCAAGGTCGGCGGATGGTCAAAAACGCCCAGCTCCATCATGGTGCGAAAGCGCCGGACCAGCTTGTCATCCACCACCGCAATCGGAACCCGTCCGGACTGCACCGCCGTCTTGAGCGCGCCGCTGAAGTAGCGTCCGGTGGGCATTTCGAGATCAAGGCCCGCCATCGCCGAACGGACTGTGCTGTGGGTGGCGCCAAAGTCGGAGGTGACAAAGCCCTTGAAGCCCCAATCCTTCTTCAAGATTCGACGGAGCAAGATG
>JAKAWO010000364.1 GCA_021827255.1 Acidobacteriota bacterium
AGCAAGGCGATTCGCACTCGACCGGTCTGGAGCGTCTGTACGAGGTCATTCCAATCCACGCTCTCAGCAACGCTCAGCGGCAGCTTGGTCACCTGCCCCGCCGGTTGTCGTACCGCGCTCGGGATCTCGTTCGTCACCGAACCCGCTTTTTGACCGCCAGCGGGCGGACGGCCCGCCCCAATGCGGACCCACTGGCCGAGAGGCAGCGTCAGCATCCGACCTGTTTCGCGAGCCTCAATGTTTCCGCTCTCTGCGAGTATGGCGGTCCCTTCACCGATCATTGCGATTCGGCACAACGCCGGAAAGCCTACGCTTCCATCCATCGCAATCCGCTCATTTCGCACATCAATCTCGGTGGGGCGCGTTCCCGCGCTCCTCACGATCAAGGCGCCTTGAGCCAGACCCAGGCGCTGCGATTCGGGTCTCTTGGGCAGATTTAAGGTGCTCTGGGATGTCAGGGTTACCGTTGCTCCCCAGCCCAGCTTGAGCACGGCGACCGAGTTTCGGCCGGTGGTCACCTGATCGCCGGGGAAAACAACCGCTAAAGGTGGTACGACTTGACCATCCAAACGGATGCTTCCTTTTTGCGCCAGAATGCCTAACGCAGCCCTCCGGCGCGGAATGTTCCCTGCGAGCGCGGTCGTGCACAGCGCCCCACTTATCACGGAGAATAGAAAGACCTGTTCTCGCCGCAGCGGTCCCCTCCAGTTTCGCGACGCAAAGCCTTTTCAGTGGCGTTGGATTCTGGTCATCGCCTCCCCAAACGTGGCCCTAATTATCCAGAACCCCCCTCGGCCTGTCAATGCCTGCCTGGAGATCGGGCGCGATCCGAGGAAATCAGCGGAAAGAGATGCGCCGAAGCAAGTCAGGCGGCGGGCGGTTTGGGCGATGGCGGAGGTAATGTCCGAGCTTTTACCTCCGACTGAAACCCCACCCGCTTGTGACTGCCGTCGCAGAACGGTTTGTTCTCCGAATGGCCGCAGCGGCATAAGCTGATGGACTTTCGTCCGGAGAGGTCGAACGGTGCTCCGTCAGCGTCGAGAATGAGAAATTCCCCTTCAATGCGCAGCGGACCGTTTTTCGTTACCGTAAACTTGGTTTCTTCCATTCGGCCTTCCTTTGCGAGAAGTCGGTCATGACCCGAAGGGCTTGATGATGACCATAATGAGCACGCCGAGGAAAACCAGCGAGGTGACGGCGTGCAGCGCCATCAGCGCGCCACGTCCAGCCTTCATTCGACCGGCGCGCGCTGCCCGGAACATAACATAGGTTGCAACATCGAGGCCGACCAAGACGGCCACCAGCAGCAGCTTGATATGCATCCACGTCGCCTCTAGATAGTACTGAGGATTTGTCGAGAAGAGCACCACCCCGGCGAGAATCGTGATGATGGCTCCCGGATGGGCGATGCCATTGAACACTTTGCCCACCAGCCGGCCCAAGGCCTGGCGCGCTTCGTCCGATGAGGTCGTGGCCATGGCGCCGAGCAGATGAGTTGAGATCAGCAAGCCTCCCATCCAAAACACGATTCCCAAGATGTGAAAAACCAGCGCCCATCCCCATAGCGTGTTCATTCGGCAGTTTCCTCGCGTTACCCCGGCCCGCGAGCAGCGTCGCCAGCCGCTCATCGAGCGGGGTTATAGAAAATGAATGTCGTGGTGCTCCGCCATTTCCCTCAGCCTTCCACGGGATCTCCGACCCGAATAACGCCTTCCGTCAGGATATCCGCCCGCAACCCACCACGGTGGAGGAGTGCCGGTGATACCCGAGTCCCCAGCAGCCGGTCGAGGTGGTTGCAAGGTTCGCAGAGGCGGATTCCTTTGAGGCTCACTGAGCCTACCCGGAACTCGCGCCCCACCAAGTGATTCAGCGCCACGCCGCGCGTCACGATGTTGCGCCGGCAGAGCTTGGCCTCCACGCAGATCTCGTAATCCCGGTGAAGCGCTTCAATCGCTTCGATCTCGATCAGAGTTACCTCCCGCCCCTTCCCCGGCGTTTTAGAGAAAGTTCCCACTTGATGGAAGTACCGGTCACCGTCCAGGCCGCGGCCAGGGAGGGCTCGAATTTCCGCCACGGCGATCATGCCCGCCTCGGCGGCAGGGGCGATTTGCAGGGAAACCACCGACGGCGCCGGCTTCATCAGAATCAGCCTTTTAGCTCAGCGCAGAGAGGGTGAACTCCACGCTGCTGAATTTCCCTTCCTTCCCGTCCAGAAAGAAAGGTCACGCAAATCAAGATACCACTAAAACGCCTCGCCAAGGCAGTGGGGAAATCCTTCGAGCGAAGCCTTTATGGCTTCACCCCGTACGCATGGTACAGCACCCAATAAACAGCAACCCCGGTCACAGAAACGTAGAGCCACACTGGCAGGGTCCAGCGGGCGATCCGGCGATGGAGGTCGAATCGCCGACGCCAAGCTCGGTAGAGTGTCACCCACACCAGCGGAACAATTGCCGCCGCAAGAATCGTGTGCGAGCCCAAAAGCGCAAAATACATTGGACGCGCCCATCCCCGGCCTGGAAAGCGTGTTACTCCATGAAAGAAATGGTATGTGAGATAGCAGGCCAGAAAAAGGACGGAGGTCGCGACGGCGGAGAGCATGCAGGTCTTGTGAGCGCGAACGTTCTTTCGGCGGATGAAGAAGAATCCCGTCAG
>JAKAWO010000365.1:0-456 GCA_021827255.1 Acidobacteriota bacterium
TGATGTTTCGCCCCGGGATGAGTCCAAGCGCCAGCGTGCCGTCTGGCCCGGTTAGGCCCTCGATTGTTTCTACCACCCTCCCGTTAGCAAACAGCGCTTCGATCCTTACGCCGCTGAGCGGCTGGCCGGAGCCGCCGACCGCTCGAAGCAGCACGGGCTTGCGCATAAGCCGCTTGGCGTTGTACGCCGGTTTGGGAATCAGCATCAGCTCGAGCCGAGCCGTGGGCGCGGCCGCGCTGAGCACGGCGTGCCGGTAAACCAGGTTTTCCGTCCGGCGGCTGCGCTGGCGCGCGAACGCCCAGTAAAGCCCCCAGGGAAGGTTGCGAAAGGCAAAGTTTCCTCCCGCGTCGGTTCGTGTCTCGTCGAGCGGATCCTCGTGCGCGGTGGCGAGGGTGACGATGGAGTTCGGGAGCGGCTGAGAAATCGAATTGGCCACCGCTCCCTTGATCGAGCCCT
>JAKAWO010000365.1:466-2651 GCA_021827255.1 Acidobacteriota bacterium
TGCCGATCTTCCCATCCCAGAGCTTCAGCCCGGTCTCCTTCAAGATGTCCGCCTGGTTCGAGAAGCGAGCGCGATAGATGACCGAAAGTTGATACGCTCCCCAAAGCGGGTTCCTCATGCCTTGGCTCTCAGCCCTGGCGGGCGAGAGGTGCAGCAAGACATCCTCCGAGGCCTCGCCGCCCGGGGGCACGCGAAACAGCTTCGGATGCGGGACGCCAATGGCACTGACCACGCCACTCGCTCCGGGCCTGCTTTGCGCCCGCCGGTTTCCGGCTGGGGTCAGGTTCACCTTCAAGCTCGATGCGTCGCCCGCGTTCGATAGCCGGCTGCCGGGCCCCGCTCTCCGCACTGGATGGTAAAGCCACAGCGTTTGGTCTCCGATATTTTTGAACTCCAGCTTCACTCGGGCAGGGCGCGGTTCGGTGACGGAGGAGGCTTCGAGAGAAATGCGGAGTTCGAGCGGGTTCGCCACCTTTTTTGGCGCGACCGCCGGGGCGCTCGCCCGGCACGTCAGCGGCAGCAGGAACCCGCCGACGAGGAACCCCACTGCGCCGCGCAAGACCCACCCCTTTGGCCCCAAGGGCCAGCCACGGCGATAGTCCCGAGCTGGGATTGCCGGACCTGCCGATGTCATGTCACCCGAAGTATGAGGCATTTCAAATAGTGCGTTTCCGGAACGGTCAGCAAAATCGGATGGTCGCGCGCCTGCGCGCGCCGCTCGACGATGGTGACGATGCGATGGGCGTCCAGCGCGGCGCTGGCGATGGCGGAAAGGAAATCGGCCTCGGTCACGTGGAACGAGCACGAGCAAGTCACCAGAAATCCGCCCGCCTCCAGAAGCTTCAGGGCGCGCAGGTTCAGTTCCTTGTAACCCCGCAGCGCCGCCTCGAGGTTCGATTTCGTCCGCGCAAAGGGCGGCGGATCGAGCACCACCGTGCTAAAACGTTCGCGCGCCTGGTCGGCCGCCTTCAGGAAGTCAAAGCAGTTGGCCGCGCGCCACTCGATATTGGCCAGGCCGTTCAATTCCTGATTGCGCCGCGCCAGCGCCAGCGCCTCCTCAGAAACCTCCACGCCCACGACCGAATCGCACTTCGGAGCCAGGGTGACGGCGAACCCTCCGCTGTACGCAAAGGCGTCGAGCGCCCGGCCGCGGGCGTATTCACGCGCCGCCGCTTGATTTTCCCGCTGGTCCAAAAACCCTCCCGTCTTCTGCCCGCCCGCCAGGTCGAAGGCAAACTTCATGCCGTTGATCGTCGCCACGGCCTCGCTCGGCAGTTCGCCGGCCAGAACGCCTTTCTGCTCGGCCAGCCCTTCGAGCGCCCGCACCCCCACGTCGTTCCGCTCGACGATGGCCTGGGGCGAGAATTGCTCCTGCAAAACCTCGATGAGAGCAGGCTTCATGGCTTCCATCCCCTGGCTCAAGGTTTGGATGGAGAAGCAATCGCCATAGCGGTCAACGATGAGCGATGGCAACAAGTCACCTTCGCTCGAGATGAGCCGGTAAGCCTCCGAATCTCGCACGATCTGCTTGCGGTAGGCATGGGCGGCGGCGACCCGCTCGCTCAAGAAGGCCTTATCAATCGTCCGGCACGCGCGCGTCAGCAGGCGAAGGGCAATCTGCGATTGGCTGCTATAGAGCGCCTGCCCGTGGCAGCGCCGCTTGGAATCCCTGACGCACACCACCGAGCCCGGCGCCGTCTGGCGGGAATCGGCCACATCGCTGCGATAAATCCACACGTGGCCCGCGCGCAGCCGCTCCAGCCCTCGCTTTGAAATCGTCACCGAGTCAGGGCCCACGATTCGACTGTAGCACATCTGCGCGCCGGCCTCGGCCCCGCGCCGCGCTCCGCTCGCCGGCGCCGGCTTCGGGACACCGGCGAAGGGCCGGCGAAAATCGCGGTCCTGCTGATTGGAAAGCCCGACTGACCCAAGCGGACCCAGGTTCTCCGGACGGCAGGCTCACCTTAAAGTAGGCTAGAAGCTGCTTCGCCGTCTGTTAGCCTTGCTTGGCGGGCAGCGCATTGGGCGGCAGTTTGAGCCGCGAGCCGGGCCGGTGATGATTGCCGAGCCGAATCTCCATGGGCGTGTTAGCGGGAAATTCCACGTCGTGTCCCCGCGCGATGAGGTTGGAGTAGATTGCCCCTGCCGCGCTGTAAAAACCCAGCACCGCGGAAATCCACCTCGA
>JAKAWO010000366.1 GCA_021827255.1 Acidobacteriota bacterium
CACGATCATAAAAATCAGGCTGGCATAGGCTACGGCGGGAATGTCCCGCCACCGAACCTCCCAGACCGCGGTCCCGGCAAACGGCAGCATCAGCACCGCGCCCAGCCCGAAGGTCAGCAAGCTGAGGGTCAGCTCGTCAAAGCGGCCCGCCGCCTCCTTCATCAGGATGGTGTAATAAGAAAAGACCGCTGTTCCGGCGAGCAGAATCAAGTCGCCGATCCAACTCCCGCGGCTCGCGTCGTGTTCGCTGACGGCGGTCAGCACTCCAACGCCCGCAAAAGAGACGACGATGCCGGCCAACTTGAGCGCCGTCATGGCCTCCAGCCCCATCATCCACGCCAGGGCCAGCACCATCACCGGTCCGAGCGCCACAATCAGTCCGGTGTGCGTCACGGTGCTTCGCGCCAGGCCGCCAATAAAGAACAGTTGGTTCAGCGTGACGCCGCTCAAGGCGGTGACGCCATAGAAAATCCATTCGCGCCGGGTCAACCGCAGCGACGGTCGTCGGGAGCGCGACAGGAAGGCGATCACGTAAATCACTGCCGCCCCCAGCACCCGCAGTTGGGCTAGCGCCACCGAGCCGAAACCGCGCAGCGCGTACTTGCCGGCCACCATGTTGGCCGCCCAAAGCGTCACCACCAGCGTCATCGCCCCGTGCATCAGGCCAAGGCGTCGCCCGACCGCTTTCCCGGCAGCCGTGCCCGTCGGGGCGGCGTTACTCAAGACTCTCCTTTCGCGCCGTGAGCCGCTCGATTCGCGCCAGGTTCGGCGTGTATCCAAGACCCGGCACGGTCGGCGCAAGGATCGTTCCACGCGGCGTGACCGTCACTTCCGGTTCAATGATATCCTCGCTCCAGTAGCGTCGGCTGGCGGAAACGTCCCCCGGCAGCCTGAATCCGGGCAAAGTTGACAAGGCGATATTGTGGGCTCGGCCGATCCCTGATTCGAGCATCCCGCCGCACCACACGGGGACGCCCTTTGAAAGACAAAGCTCGTGCAAACGCCGCGCTGAAGTGAACCCTCCCACGCGCCCTAGCTTGATGTTAATGATTCGGCAGGCGCCGATCTCGATGGCCTTGCGCGCGTCGTCGGCGCAGTGGATAGACTCATCGAGACAGATCGGTGTCGAGAGTTCCCTCTGCAGCCGGGCGTGATCGAGCAAGTCGTCCCAGCCGAGCGGCTGCTCGATCATCATCAGGTTGAATTGGTCAAGGAGTTTCAATCGTCCAGTATCTGTCAGCTTATAGGCGGAGTTCGCGTCGGCCATCAGTGGCACGGAAGGGAATTTTTTGCGGATGCTTTCGATCACTTCCACGTCCCATCCGGGCTTGATTTTCACTTTGATTCGCTGATAGCCAGCCTCCAATTCCTTTTCGATTTTGTCCAGCAACTCTCCGACGGAATCCTCAATTCCAATCGAAACGCCGCAAGGAATCTCGTCGCGCGTGCCGCCCACGAGTCTCGCTAGCGGCACGGCCTTGCGCTGCGCCTCGATATCCCACAGGGCATTTTCGAGCGCCGCCTTCGCCATGTTGTGGCCGCGAATCGGCCGGAAGCGCTCCGCCAGCTCCGGCAGCGACTTCCATTCCTGGGCGAGCGTCCACGGAACCAGAAAATCCCTCAAGATATGCCAGGCGGTTTCCGGAGTTTCGTAACTGTAAAAGGGCTTCTCGCCGCAGGTTACTTCCCCCCAGCCACACAAGCCGTCCGCCAAAACGCGCACCAGAACAATTCGCCGTTCCGTCGTTCGCCCGAAGCTCGTTTCAAAGAAGTGGACCAGCGGCATCCGGATTTCCCGAATTTCAACCTTTTCTATTTTCATGGCATCTGCCGCGCTAGTCGGCGGCCGGACGCGCGCCGATTCCCAGCGGCACTCGGCGATCGGACGGTCCGATGGCAGTCCAAGCTGAAACCGGCCCTCCACCCGGCCGTAATAAACAGCGACATACTGTGTAGCCCCAAATCTCCCCTTGCAGGCTTACGCACGCCTCGAATCCCTCCGCACTCTCGCACGCCGGGACAGCCTATTTCACCCTTCTTCCTTCACCGACTGCCAGAGCTTTTCCAGCTCTTCGACGCTCATTTCCCGCGTCCGCCGGCCTCGCCGGTCTGCTTCTCTCTCAAGTTTCCTGAAGCGCCGCTTGAATTTCTGGTTAGCTTGGCGCAAGCACGACTCGCTGTCGGTGCCGAGGTGCCGCGCCAGGTTCGCCAGCGTGAACAGTAAGTCACCGATCTCTTCCTGCGCTCGGCGCCGGCTGGCATCGTCCGGCCTCTCGAGCTCGCGTTCGAGCTCGGCGATTTCCTCTTTCGCCTTTTCGAGGACGTCTTCGGGCTGCGCCCAATCAAACCCGGCCTCGGCCGCTCGCAGGCCAAGCTCATGAGCTTCAAGCGTTGATGGCAGCGCCGCCGCGATCCCGTCGAGCAAGGACGCCGCGGCGGGTCCGGCCTGGTTCTGCCGCTTCAAGTCAGCTTCCTTCTCTTTCACTGCCGTCCAGCTCGCGAGCGCTTCCTCCGCCGTGTTGGCGCGCTTCCCGCCGAACACGTGCGGATGCCGGCGCACCAGCTTGGCGCGAACTTGCTCGGCTACGGTGTTGAAATCGAACCGTCCCTCTTCTTCCGCCAGGCGCGAATAGAACACCACCT
>JAKAWO010000367.1 GCA_021827255.1 Acidobacteriota bacterium
AATCAAAAAGGCCCAACGGCCGAAGCTGGTGGGGCGCACCGGCCGCGCTCTGGTCGTTTGCGCAGGTGCCGAACCCCGCCTGGCCCACGCCGCCGGCAGTGGAGAAATAATATAAAGCACTAATCGCACGATGTACTAGTGTCCTGAGTCTTAAGAAAGGTGAATAATTCCTGGCCGCCCGCCCGCAATTCCTTTGCGGTCTTAGCGCCTTTGCGTGAAACAGGCTTTTTAGTTATTCAGCGAACTTCTGACTCAGGACACCAGCAGCACTCGTAACTAGACCACATCCTGATTGGAACCGGTTCTAAAGCGATAAATGGGACAAATGGGACGTATGGGACGTTTTTCACATATGAATAATAATCTATTGATAATAAAGTACTTATTGATATTCCTCAATACTTTCGATTCAATAAATATTGCCATTCTGTATCCTTTGGAAACAGTGTGTAAAAGTTACCCCCCCCCCGCACCCAATTGACGACGGCGCGAGGGCTAAGGCTGATAGCGGGTTGACCCGCGCCTTTGCGCAAGCCTCGATGAGGCCGGAGTCGTTGTTGGGGAAGTCCCATCTCCTAAAGGATCATGATCCCCTTTAGAGCCGATTGATCACGCTGGCCAGGTAGCCCGCCCCAAAGCCATTATCAATGTTCACCACCGCGACGTTCGAGGCGCAGCTATTGAGCATTCCCAAAAGCGCGGCGATGCCGCGAAAACTGGCGCCGTAGCCGACGCTCGTGGGCACGGCGATGACGGGCACAGCGACCATGCCGGCCACGACGCTCGGCAGCGCGCCTTCCATCCCCGCCACAACCACGACCACGCGCGCCTGGCGCAGCCTGCGACTCTGGCTCAAGATGCGGTGGAGGTTGACGACGCCCGCATCGTAAATCGCCTCCACATGATTGCCCATCACTTCCGCCGTGACCACGGCCTCCTCGGCCACCGGAATGTCCGACGTTCCCGCGCTGACCACCAGAATCTTCCCTTTGCCGCGAATCTTCTTGTCGCGCAGGATGGAAATGGCTCCCGACTGCGGGTGGAACCGTGCTGTCGGATGGAGGCGCCGAATTCGCTCCGCAACTTCAGCATCGCCTCGCGTGATCAGAATATTGTGGTGATTGCGCAGCATGCGGCGGACGATGCCCTCGACTTGGCGGGGCGATTTGCCGCGCCCGAAAATGACCTCCGGGAATCCCTGGCGGAGAGAACGGTGATGGTCAATGCGCGCGTAGCCGATGTTTTCAAAAGGCAGATTGCGCAGGCGGTCCACGGCTTCTTCGACCGGCATGTTGCCCAGGCGGATCTTTCGGAGCATTTTGGTGATTTCTTCCACCGTCACTTTCTCTGCCTCCTCAGCCGCCGCCGGATTCCCAGCGAGCGAGGCGCGCAGGCCTCCCGCCGGGGAACCGCTGGCGTCCCTGCCTTGGCAGTATAGCAGCCTGCCGCGGGGTTAGGGTTTCCTTGACTTGGCGGAGACGAGTGGCTGACAATGCCGTTTATGCGGTTGGGCACGCGCGCTGCTCAAAAGACGATTGTTTTGGGCGTGACGGGCGCGAGCGGCGCGTTGTTTGCCCGGCGGACGCTCCAGATGCTCGAGGCGGACGCCCGGGTCGGGAAAATTCATCTGGTGATTTCCGGGGCGGGGCTGAAAGTCTTGCGGGACGAGCTCGATCTCGAAGCGCCGCGGAGTTCCTCCATTGCTGCGGCCCTGGCCGGCCACGCGGTTCGCAAAACTGAATATCTGCTGGACTCGGACATAGGCGCTTCCATCGCGAGCGGCTCTTACACGCACCATGGCATGGTCGTCATCCCGTGCAGCACGGGTTGCTTGGCGCAGATCGCCCACGGTTTTTCACAGACGCTCATCGAGCGCGCCGCCGATGTTTGCCTCAAGGAGAGCCGCCAACTGATCCTGGCGGTTCGCGATACGCCCTTCAGCCGCGTGCACCTGTGGAACATGCTGCTCGCCCAGGAAGCTGGCGCTGAAATCTTCCCCGTCATGCCGTCGTACTATCACCGGCCAAAAACCATTGACGATCTGGTGACGCAGTTTTGCTCTCGCCTGCTGGCTCACTTGGGGCTTGAGCAGCCGAGCCAGTTCCGATGGGAAGGCGAGAAGCCAACTCAAAAGTCAAAAGTTGAAGGTTAATAGGCGGCAGCCGGAAGTCAGAAGCCAGGAGTCAGCGCGAAGAAATTGCTCTTCGAAGCAACCGCTCGGGGCGAAGACAAACAGTTTGATAGGGAGGTTAAGCGGCGACGGTGCTCCGATGAGCCGGCGCTCAATTGCTCGATCGCCCCATGATCATACGGGCCGCTATTTTCGCGCTTTCGCTGGTTGGTCTGTGGGACGCCCTTTACTTTACGTTGGCGTATTACGGACGCGTGCGGAAGGCGCGCTGGGTGCCGGCGGTATTTTGCGCGCGTGAGGGATCGAGTTGCGTCACCGTTGTCCAGACGCCTTGGGCGCGAGTCTTTGGCGTTCCGAACTCGTTGCTGGGAATCTTTTATTATGCAGGGATAATGGTTTGGGCGTTCACTGGCCCTGGACTTTATTTGCGTCTCGACGGCGCTGACTTTCCTGCGCGTTGGCCCGTCCTGGCGGCGAGCCTCATCACGGTGCTGTTGGGTTCG
>JAKAWO010000034.1 GCA_021827255.1 Acidobacteriota bacterium
AACGGCTGGCGGTCTCTCCCACGGCAGAGGGCTACCAAATCCGCCCTGAAATTGCCAGCCCTAAATCACGAGCTATTTGTGTTGTTACACTTCGGAGACTTTGACACAGCCCTGGCCCAATACCAGAAAGCAGTTTCGCAGGAGGGAAATTTCTGGCAGACTCAAGGGCTGTTGGTCAATCATTATCCCGCGGTATGTCCGGGATGGACATCAGAAGAGGAGGACGCTCATCATGAGTCATCAACCCATATCTCGGCGCGACTTTATGAAAAAGACCGGAGCCGCCGGCGCGACCTTGGCGGGCAAGTCTTATTTGTTGGAGGCCAGCGCCCTTCCTTTGGCGCCCGGTCCGACGCCGCCGAGCGACCAGATCCGTTTTGGCATGGTCGGCATTGGCATGCAGGGGTCCGGCCTTCTGGGCCTTTCAGTCCGCCTGCCGGGCGTGGAGTGCGTCGCCGCCTGTGACCTCTACGATGGTCGGCACGTGCTCGCCAATTCCATCATCCAGCAGGCAACCGGCAAGACGGTTCCTACGACGCGCCGTTATCAGGATCTGCTCGACAATAAGGAAATTGACTGCATCGTCGCGGCCGTCCCCGATCACTGGCACGCCAAAATTATTGTGGACGCCTGCAACGCGGGCAAAGACATCTATTGTGAAAAGCCGATGACACACCACGTGGCGGAGGGTTTTGAAATCATTGGCGCGGCCGAAAAGAACCACCGCATCGTCCAGATCGGCAGCCAGCGCCGCAGCTCCATCATCTACGCCAAAGCCAAAGAACTGATTGACAGCGGCGCCATCGGCGACGTTCGTTTGATTGAGGACACGATGGGGCGCAATACCCCCTGCGGCGCGTGGGTCTATCCTCCTCCGCCCGACCTTTCACCGGAGAACCTTGATTGGACCACCTGGCTGGGTGACGCGCCCCAGCACCCCTTCGACCCCATCCGCTTCGCCCGGTGGCGAGCCTTCAGGGATTACGGCGAAGGAATTCCGGGCGACCTCTACGTTCACCTGCTGACGGGGATCCATTACGTTATGGGTGTCCAAAACCCGCCCCAACGCGCCTATTCTCTGGGGGGAATGTTCCAGTGGGACGTGGATCACCGCGATTATCCCGACCAGATGGCGACCCTTTACGACTACCCAAGCTTTCGCTCCATGATCCGCGTCACGCTCGACAACCACGCGGATGAGGTTGTGCGCGTCATGGGGACACGCGGCACGGTTGAAATCAGAGACGAAAGCGTGACGATCTCGCACCAGGACGGCCAGAACCACGCGCCGTGTTATTACATCGCGAGTTACCCTCCCAAGCTCCACGCGGAGTTCGTCAAGGAGTGGGAAGCAAGGCATCGCACCGAGCCGGGAACCGCCACCACCACTGAGTCGGCGACCTACTATGCGCCGCCCGGCTATGACGAGGACCGCGACCACCTCTGGAATTTCTTTCAGTCAGTGCGGACTCGCCGCCCTTCCGTGGAGGGTCCGCATTTCGGAAACAACACGGCGATCGGCTGCCATTTGGCCAATTATTCATACTTCCACAAGACCTTGGCGCGGTGGGACAGCGCCGCCAGGGCCATCAGGAGCTCGTAGCGCAGGGAACGCTTTCCGGCCCTGCGGTTCTTGGCTGGCTTGCGGCATTAGGGATCTGCCTTGTGCCTGTTGCGAAGTTTCGACGAAAAACCGCATCGTCGGACGGCAAACGCCACGCCGGGAACCATCCCGCAGGTTATTCCGGCCGCGAAACGACGCCGAGGCGATGCGCTCATGAAGCCGGCACCCACGCTCGAAGAACTTCTGGCGCGCGCCGCTGAGCGGGATGGGGACGCCTTTCGCGAGCTTCATCGCCGGCTGGCCCCAGGGTTTGTGGAGCTGGCCCGCCACTGCGTTTCCAACTCGAGAGTCGCCAACCGGATTGTTGAGGACGTCTTCGCCCGCTTCCGTCACGAGGCCAAGCTTTTAAGCCAAGCGCGCCGAAGCCCGGAAGTTTGGGTGACGCTCGAGACGCGCGCTCGCGCCGTGGACTGGCTTCGTGCCCAGGAGGGATTGCCTGGTTGGGCCCGGACCCGCCTGGAGTCGCTTCCCGCAGATTATTCCTGGTTGCCAACGATTGAGGACGCGGCCTCGCTCGATGCGCGGCGCCCCCTGCTCTCAAAAGTTCTGCGCCAGCTTCCCCCATCCCAGTCTCGCCTTTTGGAACTGGCGGTTTGCGGCGGCTTGAGCGAGCAAGAAATCGCCCAGAAGCTTGGTGAGCCGGCGGGAAAGGTCAAAAGCGAGCTGCGGGCGGCGTTCAGCTTTCTGAGGCATCGGCTTCGAGCGGTGGTGGGCACATGGACAGCCGGCATCTAGAAGATGTTTACGAGCTCTACCTCCTGGGATTGCTGAGCGCGGAGGAATCCTCCAGCATTGCCGAGCACGTGGGGCGAAGCTGTCCGCATTGCCTCGCTCGATTGCGCGAGGCGGCGCGCGCGGTTTACGCCGTGCTCTTGGCGCGGGGCCAGACCGGGCGCCAAGCCTGCGCCCCATCCCGAATGGCGCCGCGCGGGCGAAAGCGGCGCCGCTGAGACACCGGCATGGCGGGCATCCCTCACAAGCCGAGATTGCGGCGCGAGCTCAGTTGGTTACAAGCCACCTCGCTGTCCATCAACGACATGGTGGGCATCGGCCCCTTCATCACCATCCCCCTGCTGCTTTCCACCATGGGTGGGCCGCAAGCCATGCTGGGCTGGCTGATCGGCGCGGTGCTGGCCTTGGCGGACGGCCTGGTCTGGGCGGAGCTGGGTGCCGCCATGCCCCAAGCCGGAGGAAGCTACCATTACCTTCGCAACGCCTTTGGGCCGCAAGCGGCAGGGCGATGGCTCAGCTTTCTGGTGGTCTGGCAGGTCATGTTTTCGGCGCCGTTGTCCGTGGCGAGCGGCGCCATCGGCTTTGCCAACTATTTTCATTACCTCTTTCCTTCACTCAGCTCGCGCGAAGTTCGTATTTTCGCTTCCTTGATTCCACTGGCCCTTGTGCTGCTGCTCTACCGGCGGATTCGGACCGTGGGGAATTTGTCCGTCGTGTTGCTCGGAGGCGTGCTGGCGGGTTGTCTCTGGATCATCGTTTCGGGTTTACCTCATCTGAGCGCCAGCCGCATTTTTGATTTTCCGCCGGGCGCGTTCCATCTAAGACTAATTTTCTGGGCCGGGCTCGGCCACGCCACGCTCTATGCCCTTTACGATTACTTTGGTTACTACAACGTCTGCTATTTGGCGGAGGAAATCCGCGACCCAGGGCGAGTCATTCCGCGCGCCATTTTGGCCTCGATCGCCGTTGTCGGGGCGATGTATCTCTTGATGAACACCTCCATCCTGAGCGTGGTTCCCTGGCGCGAAGCCGAGCATAGCAGCTTCATTGCTTCAACCTACATTCAAATTCTCTACGGACGTTGGGCCGGCCGCGCCATGACCCTCCTGATGCTCTGGATTGCCTTCGGCTCCGTCTTCTCGTTGTTGCTCGGTTACTCGCGCGTTCCTTATGCGGCGGCGGAGGATGGGAATTTCTTCAAAATCTTCGCGCGCCTTCATCCGACCGAGGACTTTCCTAACGTCTCCCTGGTCACGCTGGGCGTGATCGCCTCGGCGTTCAGCCTGCTCCGCTTGCCGGAGGTGATCGCCAGCCTGGTGGCCACGCGCGTTTTGCTTCAATACCTGCCGCAGGCGGTGGGCTTTTTCGTCTTGCGCGCGCGCGCTCCCCGGATGGAGCGTCCCTTCCGGATGTGGCTCTATCCGGTTCCCGGAGTGATTTCAATTCTCGGCTGGATTTATATTCTCGTCACTTCGGCGCGAGGCTCGCTGCTATTTGCGATGGCGATTTTCGTCCTGGGGACGGCCGCCTATCTGGTTCGCGCCCGCAAGCGCCGCGAGTGGCCATTCGACCGGCTCCCGCGCGCGTAGCCCAGGGCCCGCTCTTTGGCCCTGCGGCTCTTTCAGCCACACCGTGAATCGGCCTCGCCGCTCGGCGCTATGCCGCTTCACCCTCGGTTGGGGCCCGACGAAGAAGGAACATGCCTTCGTGGTGGGTAATCACCAGGTCGCCGTTCTGCGGCCGAGGCGCAAAGCCTGCCCGGTCGCCCGCCGCCGAGTCCTCCAGCAGCCGACGGGCTTCCTGATACGCTCTGTCCTGCGGCTTGAGCCCGGCCCGCAGCATCCATTGATTGAACGAGCGCTCCCGCCGTCGCGCCGCCTGGCGGACGACCTCGAGCTGATATTTTTCAAACAACGCGAGAAAAGTCGTCAGCCGCAAGCTGAGCGTGTGCGAGGGGTCGCGAACAATTTCAATCTGGTTGTGCAAATCGAATTTAGAGTCCGACTCGGGAGCGAGCGTGTCCACGACCAGCAACCGTCCCGCCGGTTTGGTGACGCGAATCATTTCGCCCAGCGCCCGCTCTGGCTTGGGCATGTGGTGGAAGGCGAACTGACACGAGACCAGGTCAAAAGACCCGTCGGCGTAGGGAAGATGCTCGCCTTCGCCTCGGTCGAAAGCGACGTTCGCGATGCCTCGCTCCGCCTGGAACGCGCGCGCCTGCCGCAGCATGCTTTCCGTCAGGTCCATGCCCCGCGCGAAGCCCACCCTGGCGGCGACCGCCAGAACAAACGCTCCCGGCCCGCAAGCCACGTCCAAAACCACCTCGCTCGCCTGCGGCCTTGCAAACTCGACTTTTTCCGCCAGCATTTCCGGCGTGTCGCGAACGGCGTATTTTGAAAATGCCTCCGCTGTCTTGGTGAACTGCCTCTGAACGACTTCTTTCTGCTTTTTCGACATGGCTCTTTCACGCTTCCATGAGGATGTTATACAATCCGCTTTCGCTTGAGAACCGGAAAATGCGCCAAGGGCCCTCGTAGCGGCGGACCCGTTCTCTGGCCCTGCGACTCTTGCGCGCACGGAGGTCGAATGGCGTTAACCGCCCAAGAACTGAAGTCCTCCTTGCGGGGCGTCGTTGGCTTCGGCGTGACGCCGTTCCATCACGACTTCACCCTGAACCTCGAGGCTCTGCGTCAGAACGCTTCCTCGCTCGCCGAATCCTGCCAGGTGGTGGTCCCGCTGGCGGGCAACGGCGAGATTTATTCTCTTTCGCCGGAAGAACATCGAACGGTCGGCCGCGCCGTGGTCGAGGAGGTCCGTGGCCGCAAGCCGGTGGTCGTCGGGGTGGGTTTGACGGCCCCGCTCGCCGCCGAGCTCGCCCGCCAAGCGGAAGCCTACGGCGCCGACGGCATCCTGATGCTTCCGCCCTACTTCGTCCGCGCCAACGACGACGGCCTTTTCGAATATTACCGCTCCATCGCCAGCGTCACGCGGCTCGGCGCGATTCTTTTCCAAACCCCTTCCGTGAACTTCAGCCCTTGTCTGCTGCGCCGCCTGGCGGACATCCCAAACATCATTGGTCTCAAGGATGAGCACGGAGACCTCGATCAATTTGTCCGGCAATGGGCGGCCGTTGGCAATCGCATGGAGCTGTTGTGCGGCGTCGGAGAAATCCTGGCCCCCAGTTACTTCGCGCTCGGCGTCCAGGCGTTCACGAGCGGCCTGGTCAACTTTATGCCCGCAAGCTGCCGCAAGATTCTTGAGCACTTGGTCCGTCGGGAGTTCGAAGCCGCGGCGCGCCTGGTCGAGCGCGATATGCTGGCGATTTATGATCTTCGCGTCAAGCGTCCCGGCTACCGCACCCTGGTCATCAAGGAGGCGATGAACCTTTGCGGCCTCGACGCCGGCCCGGCCCGGCCGCCGCTCGCTCCGCTTCCCGACGCTGACCGCGAGGAACTGCGCAGCCTGCTGGCGCGCCTTGGGCTCCTGTAAGGGTGGGCTTCAGCCCGCCATCGCCGTTCCCGGCGAGGGTCGGCGCTCATCGAGCGGCGCCACAGATTGTGGCGCAGGGCCAGCGTCTTGGCCACGCAGCGCTTCGCAAAAACTGCTGAGTTATACGGCGAGCACGGCGCTAGACATTTGAATCTGCCGCCCACGAAAGGAGCTCTTGCATGCCCGAGCTGCGTTACAACATTCTGACCCGCGAATGGGTCCTCATCGCCACCGAGCGCGCCAAGCGGCCTGAGGACTTCGTCGCCAAGAAAGAGAAAAAGCAGATTCCAAGCTATTCTCCGGCGTGCCCGTTCTGCCCCGGCAACGAGCGCCTGACGCCTCCGGCCACCCGGGTCGTTCCCGCCAGTGGCGCTTGGCGGATCCGCGTGACGCCCAACAAATATGCGGCCCTGTCCAAAGACGGCGAGCTTCGCCGCTTTGCTCAAGGGATTCGCCGCACAGTAGCCGGCGTCGGCATCCATGAGGTGATTGTGGAGACGCCCGAGCACGGGCGGACCACGGCGCTGCTCGATGATTCCCAGGTCGAGCTGATTATTGAGGCTTATCTCGACCGATTTCGGTACGCCTCCGCCGATCCTCGGGTCGAGCAGGTGACCATCTTCAAGAACCACGGTGAAGCGGCCGGAACTTCGCTCGAGCACCCCCATTCGCAAATCATCGGAACGCCCGTCGTGACCGCTCAGCTGCGCGACCGCCTGGCCAATGCGGCCGCCCACTACGATGAGTTTGGGGAGTGCATCTTCTGCCGCGTTTTGGAAGTGGAGCTCAAGGAAAAAACTCGCATCGTTCTCGAAACCGACCATTTTGTCGCTTTTGTTCCCTTCGCCGCCCTCACGCCGTTTTCCATGCTCATCATGCCCCGGCGCCACATGTCCGTCTTTTCAGAGATGAGTGACCCGGAAGCCGCCGACCTGGCCTGCGCCCTCCGCCGCATCCTGGCCACGCTCTATCACGGCCTGGCTGATCCCGATTTCAACTACACCATCCGCACCGCACCCACCGACCATCTCGGCGTCCGGTATTATCACTGGTATCTGAGCATCATCCCGCGCCTCACCCGCGTGGCAGGATTCGAGCTGGGCGCCGGCATGTTCATCAACGTCTCGCTGCCGGAAGAGAACGCTGCCTTCTTGCGCCAAGTGCCGATGTAACGTCGCGGGCTGATAGTTCCTCGAATCAGTGGGTTCGGTGTGGGCGCGCCAACCGCCACTCTGTCCGCGCCGTCGGGGCCCAAGACCACCCTGCCGACCGCGTCGCGGTTGCCCTTTTCGCCGGGAACCTCGGGCAGGGCCGACCCGAGCAAAATGCGGCGTCCGACAAGACCCTCGCAGCCGCGTTGACGGCAGGGCGTCCGGGTCGGCTGCGCGGCGCTCAATTCGGCTGCGGCGTGCCGTGGACGATGTGGACGAGGTCAATCTGGGTCCGGCCTGACTGGCGCTTGAGGGCGACGATTTTTTCTTCGTTGTGGCGTTTGATCTCGAAGACGGTTTTGCCCTCGTGGTCGCGCGGGGTGAACTTGGTCACCTCGTCGCCAATCTGCTGGTGATAAAACTGCTCGACCTTACCGAGCGAGTCGGGGGTCCGGAACTTGGCGACGACCAGACGCATGTCCTTTCCGCTCGGCAGGCCGAAGCTCAGCTCGACGCTGTTGTCGTGTTGGCTTTCGATGCGCGTCGCCCCGGGGTAGATCGGCAGGCCGAGCGCCGCCCGGCTGACCCGCCCGTTCTTGTTCACCTCGAGCGTTCCGGCGGGCGTGCGGATGGTCACTTGCTTTTCGCCGTTCCCTTTGCTGACGCGCACCATGTTGTGAGAGAGAAATTGGACGCCCACCCAGATGGCCAGCACCGACACGGTCACAATCAGCGCCAGAATGGTCAGCACAATCGCCAAGACGTGATGGCCCTGGCGGGGTGGCGCGGGCGGCGGTGGCGGCAGGGGCGCGGCCGGACGCGGCGGTTGGGGTTCAGTGGCCATGGCGATAACCCTCCTCGACAATATTTACGCAGGCGCGGCGCGGCTGGTTCGGTCATTATAGCCCAACCCGCTCGGATTACCGCTTGGTGCCCACGCGGCAAGATGTAAGGCGCTCTGCCGGCGGGCGGCGAGCCGGGGCCAAGATCGCCACTTCAGGCGAGCTTCTGCGCTATGCTGAGAGTGCGGCGCGAAGGGCCAAGGGTGAGAGATTAAAGGGGGCGCCACAAGACAGGAGATCCCAATGGAATACCGCACACTCGGTCAAAGTGGAGTTCGAATTTCCTCCGTCGGCCTCGGCTGCATGGGCATGTCGGAGTTTTACGGCCCGAGAGACGACAGCGAATCGCTGAATGTGATCCATCGGGCGCTCGAGCTGGGCGTCAATTTTCTGGATACGGCGGACGTTTACGGCAACGGCCGGAATGAGCAATTGGTCGGCCGCGCCTTGAAAGGCCGGCGCGAGCGGACCGTCCTGGCCACCAAATTCGCCAATGTGCGCGACGCGGCGGGAAATTTCCTGGGCGTTAACGGCCGGCCGGAATACGTCCTTCAGGCTTGCGACGCCAGCTTGAAGCGCCTGGGCGTGGACTACCTTGACCTCTATTACCAGCACCGCGTGGACCGCTCGGTGCCGATTGAAGAGACCGTCGGCGCGATGGCGCGACTGGTCGAGCAGGGCAAGGTGCGCTACCTCGGCCTGTCGGAAGCCGCGCCCGCCACGATTCGCCGCGCGCACAAGACGCATCCCATCTCGGCACTTCAGACCGAATATTCCCTTTGGAGCCGCGACCCGGAAATGGAAATCCTTTCAGTTTGCCGCGAACTGGGCATCACGTTCGTGGCCTACAGCCCGCTGGGGCGCGGCTTTCTGAGCGGAAAAATCCAATCGCCCGACGACCTCGCTCCCGACGACTGGCGGCGCATGAACCCGCGCTTCCAGGGCGAAAATTTTGAGAAAAACCTCGAGCTCGTTCGCCGCGTGGAACAGATGGCTCGCGAGAAAGGCTCGACGCCGGCGCAACTGGCGCTCGCCTGGGTGCTCGCGCAAGGCCAGGACATCGTGCCCATCCCGGGCGCCAGCCGTATCGCCCACCTTGAAGAAAATATCGCCGCCGCGGACATCACGCTTTCATCGAGCGACCTCGAGCGCCTCAATGAAATTCTGCCACCCGGTGCCACCGCCGGCCCACGCTACCCGGAAGGCGGAATGAAAGCCGTGAATGGATGAAGAACAGGTATTCGGGACCGTAGGCGCTAGCGCGGCGCCCCGGCGAAAAATCCTGTCATGCTCAATCCGGCATGGGTGTTAGGATGAGACGTCCGGCGAAGGAAGGGTTCATGGCGAAGACAATGAGCAAGCCAAAAGGGAATCGTGGCGCAAAGCCCGCCGCCGGACGCCCCCGGTGCGGCTTGTGCGGCAAGACGGGCAAGCTGATTAAAACCGAATGCTGCGGCCAGTGGATCTGCGATGATGAGGACAAATACGTCATCTTTTCCTATGCCCGGAACAGTTGCCACCGAAACCACCGCCGGTTCACTCTCTGTGGCTACCATCACACGGAGACCCACAAGGGCGACTGGAGGAATTGTCAGAAATGCAAGGGGAGTTTTGAAACCGAGATGTACGTCTGGTACGGAACGAACGAATATAATTTCGTGAAACTCGAGAACCCTCCGGCGTATGAACCCACCCGATGCTCCACCTGCCATCGCATCATCAAACTGGCTGACGAGTCCTTCTCGACTCAAGGCGAGAAGTATTTTTGCGAGGAATGCACCGCCGCCGAGTTCGCCCGCCCGCGCCCAAAGCAGTGAGAATTTTCGTTGCAGCGAGAGGCGCGATGCGGCCGACGCGGACCGTCGGGTCTGCGGACCCGCGACGGGAGGAACAGCGGATGAGCCGCGACCGCCTAGCCTTCCCGGGCGCGCTCGCCCTGGTTCGTCAGTGCGCGGTGTGCGGACGCTGGATGGTCGTCACCACGAGTCGGCGCATATTTTGCAGTCCCAGGTGTAGGTACAAGCCATGGGCCGCGACGCCGAAAGGTAAAGAAAGGCGCCGAGCGGCCTCGGCTGCCTACCGCAGAAGACAAAGCGAGGCGATCCGCGCGGCCACGCCGTGGGTCAGGCGGCGGCGGGAGCTCTGACCTCCTGATGCGCCCGCTGGGCCGTCTCCGTCTAAAACAAATCCTCCTGCTCGCTCTTCGTTCTCCGCTCGGCCTTGGCAAATGTTTCGACGCGGTGCTCGGGAAAGAGAATTTTCTTGCCCTCCAGAAGCTCGGCGATGGTGAGAATTTGGAGGCGCGGGTAGCGTCCGGGAAGATCCTTGGGCTGGTAGAAGCCTGCCGACGCCGCCTCGGTCATCATGGGCTTGGTCGGCTCGCGGAGCGTGATTAGAGCGCCGATGGCCGCCTTTTCGCGTTCCAGCACGCCCTTCAAATCGCGCACGTGGTTCACGCCCACGTAGCCGCTTTTGACCTGAACGATTACCTGCTTGGCCTTGCCGCTCTTGTCCTCGAAAAAATTGATGGTGCCGTCAATGCCCGTGTCCGCGCCCTTCCTGCGGTCCTTGGCGGGCCGGGCGTTCACCAAGTCCACCGCCCACCACTCGAGCTGGTGCGGGCTGATTTCCCTGAGCGCCTGCGCCCCGGCCAAATCCTTGGGCGCGCCGACGGTCTTGCCGATTCGTGGTTGTGGCGGAGATTGACCGCTCGCTGATTCCGCAGTTAAACGAAAGTGCCGCGCTCAAGGGCCTTGGCAGGGTCATACCAGACGGCCCCGAGGAATGACTGGATTTCTTGGCAGAACCCCCAGACAACCTCGGGATCAATTGGGCTGGCCCGATGCTGCGCTCTCACCTCCTGGTAGTCTGTCCGTTTCCCGAAAGGCAGGCGCCTTGCGTGCCGGAGAAGGAACACGTTGTCTATCGCCGTTAACCGACAATCTTCCGGCTCCATATCCAGGTATTCCACGAGCACATAGTAGCGCGACATCGGACAGCCCTGTTTTAGCCGAGCGGCTGTCCCGGCTGCCTCTTGAAACATGGTCTTATCGAGGTTCACCTTGCATTCCGCAGCCAATACCGCTAGGACGAGCTTGCCCTGAGTCGTTTTTGCCCCTGTGAAGTCAGCGTCTGGTGAAAACTTGTAGTGGATCGTTCTCCCGAGAGCAAAATCGGCATCCTTCTCTTTCACCTCAACCGGCGGCTTCCCGCCGAGCGCGCTGAGGTTTGAAGGGGTAAAGGCCAGGGACATGAAGGCGGTCTGGGGACCAATTTCGAGGCTAAACTCAGGCAACCCCTTCATAATTCGTGGGTTGATAAGATGAACCAGGAATTCTTCAATGATTGAGTTGTCCAGCTTCAGCTGACCCTTCTGCGGGATCAGGAACGGCGACTGTGACTTCATTATGAGTTCCACTTCTATTTCGTCCTTGTAGGCGTTTAAGAGCGCCGTAAGCTCCTGCACGCGTTCCTTCCCAGCGGGCCGGAGGCTCCTCACCTCGCTGATCCATTTCTCATACCTGGCCAGGCATTGCTTGAGGATGTCTAGGTCGGTCGCTCCGCACTTCGGGTTGTTGATTGCTGCCAAGAGCTTGTCTTTATGCGGAGTCTGGAGCGTCAAATTATTTCCTTCCTGTTAAGTATTGGAGATGCAGATATCGTTGAAGCATCCGAAAGCGCAGCCGTAATGTCGTCACGTGGTTCGCCGCTGGCCCGGCGCAAGGCATCCTCAAGGTGTCGCTGCGCTATTAGGCGTCCCGCGCCTTGAACCGGGGCCCTTCCCGTCGAAGCCATCACGAGTATGTCCTCCCTGATGGCTTTCCCAAAACGATTAGTGAACACGCGATGGCGTTCGCCTTCCAGTTGAAAGCACCCGAGAGAACCGGCGAGTTCCCGGATTATCGCTGAGTTGCTGAAGGGCACGCCCCGGACGTTCGACTCGTGCCCAACGACCATGACCAGATTCGCGCCAGGTTTCAATGCCAGCCCGAGGCTCGCCAGGCACAGCTCCATATCCAAGGCGTACTGAACGACGGTACGAAATCGGTTCGCTCTATTTTTTCGATTGGACCCTATCTCGCTTTCGGCAACCTTCAGCAAATCGAAGCCAAGCGCCTCCAGCAACGCGCGGTGGTTCTGGTGGTAGTTAAACACGTTTATATAAGGAGGGCTTGTGAGTACGAGGTCGGCAACGGAGTTGTACCTATTGCTTATGTCTCGCGCGTCGCGGAGGTGGACAACTATTTCCCTTTGAGAAAAAGGCAGGCTGGTCAGATCCTCCGCGACCGATGAGCAGGCTTTACAGATGACCGACGCTAACTCACCGCCTCCGGTAGTTTCCGCCCTCATCATCACGATCAACGCAAGCAGCAACTCGCTCTTCAGCTCCGTTGCGGCGAACAGCTCCCTGGCGAGATCGAGTAAGTTGATACATCTTTCCCTGTTGTCCTCACTCCCTGCGAACAAGGGCAGGCCGCGGAAGGGTCCAATAAGGCGATGCACCTGGTTGGAGACACGCTTAAACAGCTCGGATCTCTCGTTGGTTGGGGTATTCGCAAAAGCTATGAATCTCGACATCGCGTACGCGGCCGGGTTTATCTCGTACCCGGCTGCCGGAAATCCCTTTGCGGCCGCCTCAAGCAGCACTGTCCCGCTACCGCAGAAGGGATCGATGACGAGGGATCCCGGGACCGCGAGAGCGTCGAGCAGATATTCGATGAATTGCGGCGTAAATTGACCGCGCCAGTTGAAGATATTTGACCGGCTCTTTTCTGATACATCCAGCCTGGTCTGTTCAAGCAGTTCAGACCTCATTTATACCCCTTTTGGCTCGCGCATCGGCGGTCTCCGCAGGCGCTAGTAGGCACATTACACATGGAGCCCGTGATGCCGTTGGCACCTGCGTGGTATCGCCAAGCTGGCGTGGGCCGCTGGTGCGGATTCCTTTGTAAACCGCCTCCGATTCCAGGCCCCATTGCCAGGTGTCCTCGAACGCGGTGATTTGCGCGGCGGATTCCGCGCCGCTCTTTTCCTTGAAGAGCACGTTGTAGGTGGCGCTGGAGTTGAACGGCGGATCAAGGTAAATCAGGTCAACGGTTGCGTCCACGACGTATTCGCGGAAGATTTTGAGGTTATCGCCGAAGTAAAGTTTGTTCGCCCCGCCCATGGGAGCCAAGCATAGCACAATGATTCGTGGCCGGGGGACGCGACAGCCGCGGGCGCGCGCGGGTAACAACCCAGAAATCGTTGCGATGCGTGCGCTGGGGACAGATCATCGTCGGCTGGGTGCTGGTGGCGCTCTTCCTGGCGGGCGTGACGGGGATTGCGCGGCGGGAATAGGCGCGGCACCGCCAATGCCCCGGCATATGGCGGGGTTCCAGAGGTCGCGATGCCTCGCGGGGCGGGCTAGGGTTTGAGTAGCGCCGGGCTTCAGCCCGGCACCTGCCGCCCTGAAGGGCGGCGCTACAGAAGGCCGCAGGCTAGGGTTTGAGCCAAGGCGTGATGGGGATTTGGTCGGGGCGCGGAGGCTTATAGGGCCAGGAGATTTTTTGGCCGGTGGCGGCGGACTGGTAGGCGGCGTAAATGATTTCGAGCGTGGCGCGGCCATCCTCGCCGGTTTCGATGGGGGTTTCATTATTGAGGATGCAGCGGATGAAGTGGCGCATTTCATGCGGGAAGCCGTAGAGATGGGCCTCCTCAAAAACGGTGAATGTCCAGCCTTGGGTCTGGCCGGCTTTTTCGACGGCATAACCGTAGCCCTGGGCGCTGTAGGTTTCCATGGAGCTGCCGTGGAGCAGGTCGCAGAGCACGACGCCCTGGGTGCCGTAAAGCTCAATGCGGTCATCCATGCCGCCGTGCTTGGCCCAACTGTCCTCGATGAGGGCGATTCCGCCGCCCTCGAATTCGAGGATGAGGACGGAATTGTCCTCGCCCTGGGTGCGCTCGGCATGGAAGACGCGCTGGCAGTGAGCGAAGACGCTTTTGGGCTTGGGCTTGCCGTACATCCAGCGGGCCCACTCGATGCCGTGGCAGCCCATGTCCATCAGGGCGCCGCCGCCCGAGCGGTGCACGTCATAGAACCAGCCGGAGTGCGGGCCGGAGTGTTTTTCGCCTTGCTTCACCATGTAGAGCTTGCCGATCGCTCCTTCTTCGGCAAGCTTCTTGGCGCGGACGTACTTGGGCGAGAAAACGATGGTCTCGGCATACAGCAACTTGACCTTGTGCTTTTTCGCCGCCTCCACCATGGCGTCGGCGTCGGCGAGGGTGTGGGCGAGCGGCTTTTCGACGATGACGTGCTTGCCGGCTTCGGCGGCGGCCACCACCACGGCTCGGTGCAGGTCATTCGGAATGCCGACGACCACGGCATCCACTTCCTTAGAATCGAGCAGGTTGCGATAATCTGAAAACCTGGAAGGGATTTGCCACTTATCGGCGAAGGCCGCCAGGTGGGACGGGTTGGGAGAACAAGCCGCCACGACCACCGCTTCAGGAACGTCCTGGAGAGCCTCCGCATGAAGGTTGGAAGAGAATGCTGAGCCGATAATGCCGACGCGAACGTGTTCCATGGGTTTTCCCTCCGCAAGGTTCCAAAGCGTTCACAATTTCCGCGAGATGGCGGGACAAGTTGGCGCGGCGCGACGCGGTGGGCCAGGGTCCGGCGCTATCCTCCTTACTTTTTCTTTTTGGGGGCGGGCTTGCCGGGCTTGCTGCCGAGCGACTGAATGTAATCGAGGACAGCTTGCATCTGGGCGTCGCTCAGCTTGCCCTGGAAAGAAAGCATGGCCGTTCCTTTGACGCCGTTCTTAAGGGCGTCCAGACGCTCCTTTTCGGGGTGAGCGGCCTGCCATTTGGGGTCGGTGAAATCCGGCGTGTGGATGGCGGCGAAACCCTTGCCGTCCATGCCGTGGCACATGGCGCATTTTTCGCGGAAGATGGCCTTGCCGCTCGGCTTGGAAGCCGCTGCGCGCAGGAGGGTGGCGGTCGCGAATGCCGCCGCGGCCACGGAAAGCAGCGAAATCTTCAGGCCCTTCGATCTCATCAATGACCTCAAGTTTGGTGCTCGGAATGAGCGCAGGCGCCGGGGAAACTGTTGTGATATTCGTCCCCAACATATTGGAGGTCCTGCTCCAAACCGATTTGGGAAGTGTAGTAGCCGAAAATCGTCATGTCCTTTAGCGCCTGGAAAAAGCGAACCCCGA
>JAKAWO010000368.1 GCA_021827255.1 Acidobacteriota bacterium
CCTCGAATCACCTGGAGTCTCGGCCTGCTTGAGCGCCGGCGTTAGCTCCTGACCACCCTCTCGCGGCGTCCATGTTCCCCAATTCCGCCCCGGTGACCGCCGCCTCTGTGTTCCGTAGCCCGAACAAGAAGGGTTGCCGAACGCGCCCCGAGGACGAAATATGTATTATCATTGAGCTTCGGGGGCCGCGGTGACCAAAGCCAATTCCAATCCGTTCGGCGCGAAGGTCCGCGTGGAGACGCCGGGCGGACCCGTGTCGGTCTATCGGCTGGAACAGCTCGAAAAGACCGGCGTTGGATCCATTTCGCGGTTGCCTTATTCCCTCAAAATTCTGCTGGAGGCGCTGGTGCGCAACTGCGATGGCGTGCGCGTGAAGGAAGACGACGTGGTGGCGCTGGCGCGCTGGCAGGCTAAGGGAACAGCCGAGAGAGAAATTCCCTTCATGCCCGCGCGGGTGATTTTGCAGGACTTCACCGGCGTTCCGGCGATTGTGGATCTGGCGGCGATGCGCCAGACGATGAAGCGGCTGGGCGGCGATCCGGCCCGCATCAACCCTCTGATTCCGGTGGATCTCGTCATTGACCACTCCGTTCAGGTGGATGTGTTTGGCATCGGCGACGCGCTCCGGCGCAACGCCGAGATTGAGTTCGCCAGGAACCGCGAGCGCTATGAATTCCTCCGCTGGGGCCAGAAGGCTTTCAGGAATTTTCGAGTTGTTCCACCGGCCACCGGGATCGTCCACCAGGTGAATCTGGAATATCTCGCCAAGGTCGTGATGAGGCGCGAGTCGGACGGCGAGTGGGAGGAGTTTCCGGACACGCTGGTGGGAACGGATTCGCACACCACCATGATCAACGGGCTGGGCGTGCTGGGATGGGGAGTGGGCGGCATTGAAGCCGAAGCGGCGATGCTGGGCCAGCCGTACTCCATGCTCATTCCGAAGGTTGTCGGCGTGCGCCTGGAGGGCCAGCTCCGCGAAGGCGTGACCGCCACGGACCTGGTCCTTAGCGTAACGGAAATGTTGCGCCAACACGGCGTGGTGGAAAAATTTGTCGAATTCTACGGACCCGGACTTCCACAGATGTCGCTTCCGGACCGCGCCACCATCGGCAACATGGCGCCCGAATATGGCGCGACCGTGGGCTTCTTTCCAGTGGATCAGGAAACCCTCCGCTACCTCCGCATGACCGGCCGCAGTGAGGAAGAAGTCGCCCGGGTGGAGCGCTATTCGAAAGACCAGGGATTGTTCCGAACGGACGATTCAGCCTCGCCGGAGTTTTCAGAAAACCTGGAACTGGACCTTGCCTGCATCGAACCGAACCTCGCCGGGCCCAAACGGCCCCAGGATCGCGTGCCGCTTTCAGGACTGAAGGATAGCTTCCGCAAGAGCCTCACGCTTCCCGTTAAGGAGCGCGGGTTCGGCCTTTCGCCCGAAGGTCTCCAGCAGTCCGCGGCCTTGCGAGGGAACAGCCATGAAATTCGCATAACGCACGGCGCGGTGGTGATCGCGGCCATCACTTCCTGCACCAACACCTCCAATCCGACGGTGATGCTAGGGGCAGGGCTGCTGGCCAAAAAAGCCGTCGAGCGCGGACTGCGCGTCCCGCCTTACGTCAAGACCAGCCTCGCGCCCGGCTCAAAAGTGGTCACGGAATATCTGCGCGAGGCGGGCGTGCTGGGATCGCTCGAAGCGCTTGGATTTGACCTGGTCGGCTACGGATGCACCACCTGCATCGGCAACAGCGGTCCATTGCCCGAGAAGGTCGGCAAGGCGGTCACGGAAAATCAGTTAGTGGCCGCCGCAGTGCTCTCCGGAAATCGGAACTTCGAGGGCCGCGTCCATCCGCTGGTCAGAGCCAACTACCTGGCTTCGCCGCCGCTGGTGGTTGCGTTTGGGCTCGCCGGGACGGTGGATATTGACCTGACCCGCGAACCGCTGGGCACCGACCGCAGCGGGCAGCCCGTGTATCTCCGCGACATTTGGCCGTCGCGGCAGGAAGTTCTGACCGCCGCGGAGCGGGCGGTTAAACCGGAAATGTTCAGGAAAACCTACGCCAATGTCTGGGATGGCAACCCCACGTGGAACGCCATTCCGGTCAGTGGCGGCGAGCTGTACGCCTGGCGAGCCGACTCGACTTATATCCAGGAGCCACCCTTCTTTGTGAGCTTCAGGGCCGGAAACGGCGGAGCCGGCGAGCTTCGCGGCGCGCGCGCGCTGGCACTATTGGGCGATTCAGTGACCACCGATCACATTTCACCGGCGGGCGACATCCCTGCCGACAGTCCGGCAGGACGGTACCTGCTCAGCCACGGCGTCGTGAAAGGCGATTTCAACTCCTATGGTTCGCGTCGGGGCAATCACGAAGTTATGATGCGCGGGACTTTCGCCAACATTCGCCTGAAGAACCTTCTGGTTCCGGGCACGGAAGGCGGCGTTACCCTCCACTTTCCTTCCGGCGAGCGGATGAGCATCTATGACGCCGCCATGCGTTATCAATCGGAGGGTGTCCCGCTCATGGTGATTGCCGGCAAGGAGTATGGCGCCGGCTCGTCGCGGGATTGGGCCGCCAAAGGCGCGTTGCTGCTGGGCGTCAAGGCGGTTCTGGCCGAGAGCTACGAGCGCATCCACC
>JAKAWO010000035.1 GCA_021827255.1 Acidobacteriota bacterium
AAACCGTTCAAGTGATGAGCCGGTCGAACGCGCGCGTTCTGGCGCTCGACGCGGGCAAGGCGCTCCTGTTTGAGCGCCAGCGCATGATTGAAGAGGCAAACCGCGCCGGGATCGCCGTCCTGGGAATGTCCGATTGAGCGGCGGCTTGACGGAACTCTTCAACCTGAGCGGATCCGAACCACGGCGCGCCGAGCTCAAGGGCGAGCCCTCCCATGCATCCCTCTTCGGCAAAAACTCCGGTGGTGGTGATTGGCGGGGGCGAGCACGGCAAGCGGCACGCGCGGCAGTTCCGGCAGATTGCAGGGGCGGAGCTGGTTGGGGTTTATGATCGCCAGCCCGAGCGGTCTGAGGAGATCGCCGCCGAGCTTGGGGTGCGGGCGCTTCAGAGCCTGGAAGAAGCGCTGGAGCGCGGCCGCGCCGCCAGCATCGTGATTCCCGCCACCGATCACGCCCGCGTCGCCAGCCGCGCCCTAGAGGCGGGCCTCGACGTTCTCATCGAAAAGCCGATTGCCCGCACCGTCGCGGAGGCGGACGATTTAATTCGCCAGGCGGAGAGCTTGGGGCGTATCCTACAGGTAGGCCACGTGGAGCGATTCAACCCCGGGGTCCTGGCAGCCCAGGCGGTCACGCGGAATCCCCTCTTCCTGGAAGTCCATCGCCTGGGGGTCTTCAGCCCGCGGAGCCTGGACGTGGACGTGGTTTACGACCTGATGATCCATGACCTCGATTTGGCGCTCTGGCTGGTCAAAGCGCCGGTCGCGGAGGTCCGCGCCGTCGGCCTAGCGGTGCTCTCCGACAAGGTGGATATCGCCAACGCCCGAGTGGAGTTTGAGAACGGCGCCGTGGCCAATTTTACTGCCAGCCGCGTGAGCACGGAGAAGGTTCGCAAATTCCGTTACTTTCAGCCTCACGAATACATCTCCATTGATTTCTCTCGCCGCGACGCTTTGCTGCTGAGCGTGGACCGGCAGGCCACGGCGCCGCGAATCGATTTTCGGAAACTCGAGGCGAACTCCAGAGAGCCGCTCGAAGCGGAGCTCGAATCCTTTATCGAGTGCGTGCAAACCCGCCGGCCTCCCGGGGTGGGGGGCCGAGAAGGCCGGGCCGCCTTGGCCTTAGCCGTCCAGGTCATGACCTGCATCCAAGAACATGCATCCCGCGTCCAGCTTTCGCAAGCCGGGCGGGGAAGTCACGGGGATGAACTGTAATCGAGCGTCGGGGTCTTCCGGAAGGGTGGCGGGTCAGCCAGCGGGATGAAGCATGAGGAACGACCCTGAAATAAGGTTGTTGCTCGAGTGGGAGAATGAAGCTGCGCGCTGGCGGCGCCGTGCCACCTTCCTGCTCGGCGTTGTTCTGCAAATTCTCCTAGCTGTCTTTCTGGCCCTTTCGCCTCATCTGTTTCGCTTCGCCAATTCGCTCCTGGCGGAAAATGTTCAGCCGCAGCACAGGCCGCAACCGACGATGCTGTTTTTCCCTTCGGGTCTGGCTCAGATGCTGCGCAAGCCTCCGCCGACGAACATCCTCTCCAATAAGAACCGGCGGGCGCAGGGCCCGGCGCCGAAGGTGAATCCCAAAGGTCTCATGGCGCCTTATATGAAGGGCAACACCAAGGTTCCGGAGATGGCCGGCGGCGGACATCCACATCCGCCGCCACCGCGGCCAGCGCCCCAGGCGCAAGCGGCCTCCCATCCTCCCGCGCGGGGCTCGGCGACGCAGCCGCAAAAGCCTCCGCCGCAGGAAGCGCAATTACGGCTGATGAATCTGCCCACCCATCCGCCCGGGGGGAAATCGGCATTTAAGGTTCCCTTCGACACGCCCGGCCAGGCCATTCGCCAGTCGGTCGAAGAAGCGGCGCGAGATCAGGGCATGGGTGTCGGGGTAGGGCCGGGTGACTCGCCGGATCAGTTCCAGAATCTGAACCCGAATTTCTCGACTTCCGGGCCGGTGATCCTATCTAACACGCGCGGCTTCAATTTCGGACCTTATCTGGCTCGCGTCGTGTATATCGTCCGGAAGAACTGGTACGCCGTCATTCCCGAAGCGGCTCGGCTGGGAGAGAAAGGCCGGGTGGCGTTGGTCTTCGAGATCGTGAGGGATGGTTCCGTCAACCAGCTTCGGCTGATCGGCTCTTCCGGGGCGCCGGCGCTCGATCTAGCCGCTCTCGCTTCCATCAAAGCGTCGAATCCCTTTCCGCCGCTTCCCGGCGATTTTAGCGGCAAGCACCTTGTCCTGGAGTTTATTTATTTTTACAACATTGACGCGGGCGCGGGCCGTGGGTGGTGAGGCGGCTCCGGTCGGTTGGTCTTATATCGTGGCTTTGGGGGCTTGTCAAGTCCAAAGTTGGACGCCCGGAATGTGGGCTTGCATTTGTGGGCTTGGGTATGTGGGCTTGGGCGGCGCTCGGTCTGGATTTGCGCTCGGTCTTGGTTTGCGGTCGGTGTCGGCGCTGGGCGCTGGCGGCCTTATTTCGGGCGTTGGGTTGCCCGTGGTGTGTTCGCTGGGTGCTGGCTCGATGGTTGGCGTGGCGTTTTTGGCTCTAGCCCCGCCTCTCGCGCCGCTTTTTGGTTTTCGTTTTTGTGTCCCGGTTGTCTCAGTTTTCCCGGTTCGCGCTCGGTCTCGATCCGCGCTCGATCTTGAGGCCGCCCCCACCCTCGCGGATCTTCGTCTTTGGCCCGCGCCGGAGGCCCCCTACCGCGCATGGGCCGAAGGCGCGGGCCATGAATGGATGCTCTTCTGCCCGGAGCGTTTTTGGCGGAGGGGAAATCGAAGGCACGTCCTTCGCCCGGAGCGTCTTTGGCGGAGGAGAAATGAACTACACCGGCCTTTGGCGCTTGTGCGTGCTTGCTGAACATAAATTCGCGTTATCCGACGCGCACCAACTTGCCTTTCTTTCTTGCTCCTGGATGGATGCCCAGTTTGCGTTGGATAACGCTTTTATGTTTAGCAGACTTGCACGCACAAGCCAAAGGCCCACCGCGAGTGTTGCGGTGCACTTTCCGCAACACAGGTGGGCGAAGCCCACCCTGCCTTTTTTGAGTTAACCCTTCTGTAGCCGGTTTACGTGGGCTTTGGCTGGGTCATTCCTGGCGTTTGTTTTTCTCGCGTTCGACGCAGTCGAACGCCGCATCCTCTTTTACGCTGGATGCTCTTCGATGGCCGTTCCTTCGGGATGCTCTTCGATGGCGGTTCCTTCGTCCGGCGCTGGCAGGGCTTTGGCTTCGATGATGGTCGTGAGGCCGTAGATTTCTTCGAGGGCGCGGATGAGTTGCTGCGGTGGGACTTCTGGTTTTGGTTCGAGGGCTTTTGCGAGGAGCCTCGTCTTTATGCTTTCGAGGCGCAGCCTTTGCATGTTCATCCGCCGCTTGAGTCGCAGGTTCTCGTTTTGCAGTCGGAGCTTCGTGGCGATGGCGGCGCTCGTCACGTCGCCCGCGAGGATTCCTTGTAGCATCACGCTCTCGGCGAGCGCTTGGCCGTCGCCTCGTTTGAGTGCGGACATCATTTCCCTGGCGTCTTTGACGGCTTGCTTTATCAATAGCGTTCTCCCCGTTTGCACCTTGCGAGGAAGTCGTCCAGCGCCGCGCTGGGGATGAGGATTCTTGCGCCTATTCGGACGCAATCAATCCTCCCGTCGTCCAGCATTCTGTACACGGTGGTTCGGGAAATTGACCCCAGGGTTTTTCGGATGATGGACGCCGCTCGTCCGGGTGAATATGAGGTGGTTGAGGTTGTTGCGCTGGTGTCGGATTGCTGAGTGGAATATCTCGGCATGCTCTTCGAGGATATCGAAGAAATCGGCGAGGGCTTCGAGTGCATCGTCTTTGTCCACCTGGTTTTCCTTCCCGCGCCTCTGCTGGCGCAGTTAGATTTGCACTCTATCGCTTTTTCTTCGCCTCGTCAATCGGTTTCCGGTTTGGATCGCAAACCACGCAGCGTCCGGCGTTCGGCTCGCAGGCGATGCACGGGCAGGTCTTCTTGCCCGTGCAGTGCCAGCACTGTTTAACGGTGAATTCGTCGGATGGTCTCTCGGATGAAGTAGCCGAGGAGCATGAGGGCGGCGATGGCGGCGAGCTGGTGTTGCATGGCTGCTCCTTTTCGTTTTCGGGGTCCGAAAGGTGTTCCTGGCAGTTTGGGTTGCGCTGTTCCATGCGCTCGATGGCGGCGCGGAGCAGCTGCTCGGTCGGCTTGACGTAGGCCAGTTGGACTTGCCAGGGCGTCGTGTGGCCGAGCAGCGCCGTGATGACGATGGGGTTGGTTTCGGTTTCGGCCAGGCGGGTTGCGAAGGTGCGCCGCAGGTCGTGGAAGTTGAACTCGACTTCGGCTCGTTGGCGGAGGTCGCGCAGGAAGTCTGAGGGTGCGCGGAGTTGCTTGCCGGTGGTGAGGAGCGCTTGTGGGGCGAGCTGGCCGAAGTCGTCGTTGATGAGGTTTCTGAGTCGGGCGGTCATGGGGATTTTTACTGCGGCCTGGGTTTTGTGTCTGATGTGGGAGATGAGGCCGGAGATGACGTCGCATTGGTTGCGGCGTAGTTGGGATGCGTCGGAGATGCCGAGGCCCGCGTCCAAGCCGAGGAGCACGCGGAGCGTGAGGCGCGGGGTGTGGATTGCGGCGAGGATTTTGGCTTCTTCTTCGTAGCTGAGGATGTGTGATTTGCCCAGCACGCGCCGGGGTGGTCTTAGCGGGGCCGCGAGGTTGGGGCAGAGGTTGGCTTCTTCCGCCCAGCGGAAGAAGCGCTTGAGCAGGCCGATGAATTGGGCGCGGGAGTTGTGGCCGTAGGTTTCTTTCGCGCGTTCGGCCCAGGCAAGTAGATCTTGGGTGCTGAGGTCGGTGAGCATGTGGTTGGGGAGGGCTTTGGCGATGGCCTGCATGTGGGCGCGTTCGGTTTTCTTGGTGGTTTCGCGGGTGGGGATTTGGGTCAGGTAGAGTTCGAAGGCTTCGATGAGGCTGAGGGTTGCGGTTCGGGGGTGAAAGAGTTTTGCCTCGGCGGTTGTGACGCGTAGGTTCGCTTGGATGGCTTCGGCTTGGGCGAGCGTGCCGACTTGTTTCCTGTGGCGTCGCCCGAATTCGTCCCTCCAGTCCACGCCGTACCGGTCAGCGGCGGTCTTGTAGATGGCCATGCGTCCTCCTTTGGACTTTTTCTTGCCGCGTCCAGGCGGGATTTGCGGGCGATTTGCGTTGGGGCGGTTCGGGTTGTTTGTTGGTGTCCATGTGTTGCCGGTTATAACGTGGGCGCGAACTATTGAAGCCACCCGCCCGCTCGGTTAGAATTCTTCTGTGAGGAGTCAGATTCCAGGGAGCGTCTATGGGCGAGGCGGCGAACTGGATTCCTCGCCTGTTGACGCAAAGTACCCCCCCTCGGCATCCATTCTCGACCGTGCTCCGTCCCTCGCGGACTCAGATTCTCGGCGGGTTGATCCTTTTGGCGATCGTCCTGAGCCTTCTTCTGTTCCGATACGCCCGTATCCTTGGGTGGGCACGGTAAAGCAGCCGTGGCCGCTGATCGCCATTGTCGGTCCGACGGCCTGCGGAAAGACCGCTTTGGCCCTTCGGCTAGCGGAAGAGTTTGATGGAGAAATCGTCAACTACGATTCGGTGCAACTTTACCGGGGGTTTGACATCGGATCCGGCAAGCTACCCCTGGCGGAGCGCCGGGCGATTCCGCACCACCTGCTGGACGTGGTCAGCCCGGAGGAGGTTTTCACGGCCGGGGATTACCGCCGCCGAGCGACGCAGGTTCTGGAGGAAATCCGCCGCCGGGGGCGATTGCCCATCCTGGCAGGAGGCACGGGCCTGTACCTCCGCGCCCTGCTCGACGGTCTGTTCCCAGGGCCGGGCCGCTCCGCAGAGCTTCGGTCCAGGCTTCAGGCGATGGCCAAGCGGCGGGGACGCGAATTCGTGCATCGTTTGCTCCGGCGCCTCGATCCGCGGGCGGCGGCTCGGATCGGCTGCCGCGACCTCGCCAAAGTGGTCCGGGCGGCTGAAGTCTCGGTGCTTACCCGGCAGCCGATTTCCGCGCTTCAGGCGCAGGGGCGTGAGGGCTTGGAAGGATTTCATGCTATTAAAATCGGCTTCGGCCCACGCCGAGACCGGCTCTACGAGCGCATCAACCGGCGGACTGAGGCTATGTTCGCCGCCGGCCTGATGGAAGAGACGCGGCGCATGCTCTCCCATCCGGACGCCTCCAGCCTCAAGCCGCTTGGCGCTCTAGGCTATCGCCAGGCGCGGGCGGCGATCCTCGGAGAAATGACCTTTGCTCAAGCGGTGCAGGCCAGTCAAAAAGCCACACGCCATTACGCCAAGCGGCAGATGACCTGGTTCCGGCGGGAGCAGGAAGTGCGATGGTTCGCCGGCTTTGCCGATGATCCGGCCGTGCAGGAAGAAGTTTTGAGCTGGTTGGAAAAAAATCTGAGGAAGGGAATTCCGGTTGCCGGGTCTTGGCTCGAGGCGCGCTCCGCCCCGGGCAATCCTCGCACCTGACCCGATGCCGCCCAAGCTTGCCATGGAAAAACAGCAGAACATTCAGGACGGCTTCCTGAATTCGGCGCGCAAGGAGAAGACGGTGGTCACGGTGTTCCTGGTGAGCGGCGTCAAATTGAGCGGACGCATCCGCAGCTTTGACCGATACGCGGTCATTCTGGAGAGCAACGGCCAGGAACAACTCATTTTCAAGCACGCGATTTCGACCGTCCTGCTGCCGCGGCCGAGCGCCGCTCCGGTTCCTGCTTCATCGCCCATGCCTTCGGAGGGCTAAGAGCATTCAGCGCGAAAAGTCCCGAGAGCGGGCGTTCCTGGCGGGTTGGTGGCCGAGCCGCCGGCCCGGAATGCCCGTCGTGGTTGATCCAGAAGAGAGTCTGGAGGAGCTGCGGGAACTCGCTTCCAGCGCCGGCGCGGAAGTCGTCGGCGAGGTGCTCCAGCATTCGCCCGAGCCCGACCCGGCCACGCTGGTCGGAAGAGGCAAGGTTCACGAGATTCGAGCCGCCGCCCGCTCCCGCCGCGCGGGGCTGGTGATCTTCGACCACGACCTCACGCCCACCCAGCTTCGCAACCTCGAGCAATCCCTCGGCCTCAAGGTCCTCGACCGCACACAGCTCATTCTGGATATTTTTGCGCGTCGGGCTCGAAGCCGGGAAGGCCAGCTCCAGGTCGAGCTGGCTCAATTGACTTATCTTCTCCCGCGGCTCGGAGGCCGGGGAATTGCCTTGTCGCGCCTCGGCGGCGGGATCGGAACGCGCGGACCGGGCGAGCAACAACTCGAATCCGACCGCCGCCGCGTTCGAACCCGGCTGCAGCGTTTAAGCCAGGCCATCGAACGGGTTCGCGCCGAACGCGCTCTGCATCGCGCTCACCGGCGCGAGCGGCAATATCTCACCGTGGCTCTGGTCGGTTACACCAACGCCGGCAAATCCACGCTCTTCAACGCCCTCACCGCCGCCCGCGTGGCCGTCTCCGCGCGGCTGTTCGCAACGCTCGACCCGACGGTTCGCCTGCTGCGCTTGGCCTCGCACCGCCGCGTCCTTGCTTCCGACACGGTCGGATTCATCCGCAAACTTCCACCTCATTTGATGGCGGCATTTCGCGCCACCCTCGAAGAGCTCGAAGACGCCGCCCTTCTCTTGCACGTGATGGATGCCTCCGATCCCGCCCGCCAGCAGAAGGAAGCCGCTGTCGAAGATTTGTTGCAACAGATGGGACTCGCTGCCGCGCCTCGCCTCCGCGTGTGGAACAAAATTGACTTGCTCACCCCGGAAGAGCGAAAACAATTGTCGAGAGATTCTTCCGCCCTTGCCGTCTCCGCCGTGACGGGCGAGGGTCTGAGGGAATTATTGGAGCGCGCCGACCAGGCGCTGACTCAAGATCCACTGGTCGAAACGGAGCTACAAATCCCAGCCGGCGACGGCCGCCTTCTTGCCTTGCTCCATCGCCGCGGAACAGTCCTTTCCCAGCATCTCGAGGGCACACGCATTATTCTCCGAGCTTGCCTTCCCAGGTCGGTCGAGGCACTCATTCTTTCGTCCTCGCCGCTTGCCGCAAAGATCCCCGCACATCGTTAACAGGCTCTGTTTTAGCGGCCCCAGGGGCTGTGGAAAAAGATGTGGAAAAGCCGGGACGCCACTCTTCCAACCGAAAGTTAACCAAAAAGCGCCAAAAATGCGGGTTGCGTCGTAGTTGGCGAGAGTTCTCCAGCATTTTCAATCAGTTACGGCGCATCAAGATTCTCGCCTGGCGGGCGCCCAAGGCTGCGCACCACTGCCTCGCGAAGCCATTAGGCGCTCCAAGTTTTGCACAATTTTGGAGCAGCCCTGCCCTCCGCAGGCGACGCTCAACTCTCCTCATCGCCGCGTCCAATCACGGTTTCCCGTCACTAGCCTCGCCGCCAGCTTCGAGGTTTTTCGCCTCTGCGGGGTGTCCTGTGCCCGGCCCGAGCCCGCCATTCTCGCCGCGCGGTTGCAGGCTGGCGCGGCAGGGGCAACACAAAAATCAGCTCTGCTTCGCACCGGTTGGGGAGAACCGACGCGAGCCACAAAACCAGTTGACAGCTCCCGCCGATTTCCAGTAATCTCGTCGAGGGTTAAGTGAGGGTTCGCGTGCACAACTCGGTTGAGAATACGACCCGTGGCAGGATGTGTTGTTGTCATCCAGCCATCAGCGGTTGTGTGTCTCCTGAGTTGAACGGTTCGTAGTTCTGGCGCAAACCAGGTTGAGAGACGCCCGCTGATGGGAAGCCCATCGGCGGGCGTTTTTGTTTTTGGCCGCGAGAGGCGGCCGAAGAGCCGGCAGGCTGACGGCGCAGCATTCAGCCACAAGGAGGAGAGTCGAGCGATGAATCAACCCCACGGCGGCAAATTGATCAACCGGCTGGCGGCGCCAGAGCGGGCGGCGGAGCTGGAAGCCCAGGCGCGAGCGTTACCGGTCGTTGCTCTGAACGCTTTTGAGCTTTCGGATCTTGAGATGCTCGCCATCGGAGGGTTCAGTCCGCTGGAAGGATTCATGACGCGGCCTGACCTGGAATCGGTGGTGCGTCACCAGCGCCTGGCAAGCGGTCTGGCGTGGAGCCTGCCGGTCACATTGGCCGTCAGCGAAGCGCAGGCACGCGAGCTTTCCGCGCGCGGCCGCGCCGCGCTCGCGGCTCCGGATGGAGAGCGTCTCGCCCTTCTCGAGATCGAGGAGGTGTTTCGTTTTGACCGTCAAGAGGAAGCCCGCGAAATTTTCCGCACGACGGAAACAAAGCATCCCGGGGTGCAATATCTCTATTCGCGCGGCGAGGTCTATGTCGGAGGACGCATCGAGGTTTTCCGCCGGCCCCGGCGCCCGTTCTCTCACTATCGCCTGGACCCTGCCGACACGCGGCGGATTTTTGACGCCCGCGGCTGGACGGCCATCGTCGGCTTTCAGACCCGCAACCCGGTCCACCGCGCGCACGAGTACATCCAGAAGATGGCGCTCGAAATCGTGGACGGCCTGCTGCTCCATCCCATCGCTGGCGAGACCAAGTCCGATGACGTGAGCCTGGAGGTTCGCTTGCGATGCTACGAAGCCCTGATCCAGAACTATTATCCCAAGGATCGCGTTTTGCTGGCCCTCAACCCCGCCTCCATGCGGTACGCCGGGCCGCGCGAGGCGGTTTTCCACGCCCTGATCCGCAAGAATTTCGGCTGCACGCACTTCATCGTGGGGCGCGACCACGCCGGCGTGGGCGGCTATTACGGCCCCTACGACGCGCAGAAGATTTTCGACGAGTTCTCTCCCACCGAGCTGGGCATCCAGCCGCTTTTCTTCGAGCACACGTTCTATTGCCGCAGTTGCGACGGAATTGCTTCTCCCAAAACCTGCGGCCACGGGGCGGACGTTCGAGTCATTTTGAGCGGCACGCAGGTGCGCGCCATTCTGCGCGAGGGCGGGGAGTTGCCGAGCGAGTTCACTCGCCCCGAAGTCGCCGACGTGCTCTACGAAGCTTTCCGGGATTCTCACGAGGGACAGAGAGTTTGACGCGAGCCACACCGCCACCGCAGACCCTCCGCCCAGCGGGGAGTGAGTTGCGCCCTTTCGCTGGACAGCGCGCGGGCGAGAGTTCCGGGCTGTCAATAAATCCACGAGGAAGGTTGAATTCCCATGCCGATTGAAGTCGCAGGCCTCACCGAGCTGGCGGAGGCTTACGCGGATAAGGATCCGAAGGAGATCGTGAAGCTGGCCTTAGAGCACTACGCGCCGCGCGTCGGGGTCAGCTTCAGCGGCGCCGAAGACGTCGTCCTGGTGGACATGGCCGTCAAGGCGGGCAGCCGGTTCCGAGTCTTCTCGCTTGACACCGGGCGGTTGCACCCGGAGACCTATCAGTTTCTTGACAAGGTCCGCGCGCACTATGGAATCCCGATCGAAGTTTTTTCCCCGCGGGCCGAGGCGGTCGAGAGACTGGTGCGCGAAAAAGGTTTGTATTCCTTTTATCGCGACGGTCACAAGGAGTGCTGCGGAATCCGCAAGGTCGAGCCGCTCCGGCGCGCCCTGGCGCCGCTGGCAGCCTGGATCACCGGCCAGCGCCGAGACCAGAGCCCTTCCACGCGCTCCCGGGTCGCCGTGCTTGAGGTGGACGCGGCCTTTTCCACCCCCGACCATGAGCTGGTCAAATTTAATCCCCTGGCCAATTGGACCTCGAAGCAGGTTTGGGATTACATCCGCCGCCAGGGCGTTCCTTACAACCCTCTGCACGAGCGCGGCTTTGTTTCGATTGGCTGCGAACCCTGCACCCGGCGCGTCCTGCCCGGACAGCACGAGCGCGAAGGCCGCTGGTGGTGGGAAGAGGAAACGCAAAAGGAGTGCGGCCTGCACGCCGGCAACCTTCGCGCCTGACTCGGCAAGGTGGCCGGCGATAGGCCCGCCCCGCCCGTTAGCGGCGCGCCGGCGCGCTCTCGGCCCGCGTGGTTTCAGTTTCCGGAAGGTTGATTTGCCGCAGGTCCCGATAGAGCCGGCCGGCGATTTGGGCGGCGTGAGGCCCGTACATCGGCTGGCCGCCCCGCAACAGCGTAATCACCACGTAACGGGGACGGTCAGCGCGGTAGGAATCGAACCATCCCAGCCGGGCCCCATCTTCGCTGCACGTTCCCGTCTTGCCCAGAATCGGGTCGGCGCGGTCGTAGGCTAGGCGGGCCGTGCCGTCCAAGACCGCCCCGGCCATCCCCGCCCGCACGGCCGGAAGATACGGAATGATGTTCGTCAGCCGCCGCCGCACCCGCGGAACAAAGTCGCGTACCTGGTCCGGCGTGCGCGGGTATTGCAGGTAATACAACGTTCCGCCATTGGCGATGGCGGAGACCACGGCCGCCATCTGCAGCATCGTCACTTGCATCCCCTCGCCGATGTAGGCCAGGTTGCCCACGCCGTCCGCGGGGGGCTCAGAAGGGAATACGCCGGGGGATTCGCCGGGAATATTCCACCCCGCCTTTTCGCCCAGCCCAAACTCGTGCGCGTAACGCGCGAGCGTCGGGAAGCCTACCATCTCCCCTACCTTGAAAAAATACTCGTTAATCGAGTGCGCCAGCGCGTAAGTGAGGCTGACGCTCCAGCGCGGCCCCACCCAGATGCGCGTCTGGGGCGTGATGATTCCCCGTTTCAGCGCCGCCAGCGCTACGACAGGCTTGAAGGTGGAACAAGGAAGAAATCCGCTCCCCAGCGCCAGTTTCTGATTCACCATCGTGAGAATGCGTCCGGTGTCGGGATCCACCACCACCATCGCGCCGTTCCATTTGCCCAGCGCCGCGACGGCGGCCTGACGAATGGCAAGGACTTCTCCGGCGGGGTCGTCAAACGCCGTCGGATCTCCCAACGAGCTGACGTGCCAAGGGCTCCAGTATCGAACCGGGCGCCGGATAGGGCGGTAGCGCCGTTTCACCACGATGCGTCGCCGGCGCGAGCGAATGCTCGCTGAGGCTTTTGGGGAGGCCGGGGCCGCTCCTCGAACCGTTGTTCCGCACAGCCACGCCACCACCACGGCCAGAATGGCAATCTTCTTTTTCAATTTGGGTTTACCGCCTTTTGTTAGGATCGTCTTGAATCTTCCCCGCGATCCTGGCGCCGACCCGGGGGAAAGTGAAAGTAACTGACGGCTGCTGTTGTCTTGGGCGCGAAAAGATCCGGCTGCAACCTTACTTCTTGGCCCGGCCCGTCGCGGCGGCTTCCGCGCCCTTCTCGCTCCCGCCGGGCGGGAGGTTGAGCGCCTTGCGGACTTCCGCCTCGATCTTATCCCGAACCGGCGGATTGTCCCGCAGGAACTGCCGCGCGTTCTCCCGTCCCTGTCCGATCCGCTCGCCCGCAAACGAGTACCACGCGCCCGTCTTTTCCAGCAAATTCAAGTTGGCCGCCGTGTCAATCAGGTCGCCTTCCTTCGAGATACCCTCCCCATACAAGATATCGAACTCCGCTTCTCGGAAGGGAGCGGCCATTTTGTTTTTAACCACTTTGACGCGCGTCCGGTTGCCCACCATGCGGTCGCCATCCTTGATGGAGGCGATCCGCCGGATATCCAACCGCACCGAGGAATAGAATTTGAGGGCGCGCCCGCCCGTGGTGGTCTCCGGATTGCCGAACATCACGCCGATCTTCTCGCGGATCTGGTTGATGAACACGAGCGAGGTTTTGGACTTGGCAACGATCGCCGTCAGCTTCCGGAGCGCCTGCGACATGAGGCGCGCCTGCAGGCCCGGCATCGAATCGCCCATGTCGCCTTCGAGCTCGGCGCGCGGCACCAGCGCCGCCACCGAATCCACCACAATCACGTCCACGGCGTTTGACCGGACCAGCGCCTCCGCGATTTCGAGCGCCTGCTCGCCGTAGTCCGGCTGCGAGACCAGCAGGTTGTCCACGTCCACGCCGAGCCTTTTCGCGTAGGCCGCGTCGAGGGCGTGTTCGGCGTCTATAAACGCCGCCATCCCGCCGCGCTTCTGCGCCTCGGCCACCAGGTGGAGCGCGATCGTCGTCTTGCCGCTCGACTCAGGGCCGAAGACTTCCACCACTCGGCCGCGCGGCACCCCGCCAATGCCCAGCGCCGCATCCAGAGAAACTGCGCCCGTCGGAATCACTTCCACCGGAACCAGAGCCTCGCGGCTCCCTAACCGCATAATCGAACCCTTGCCGAATTGCTTTTCGATCTGGGTCAGCGCGACCTCAATCGCTCGGGCGCGCTCAACTCGCTCTTCCGGCATCCTTCGACCTCCGCCGAACTTTCCTCATCTTAAACGATGTACAGACTTTTTTGCGGTTTTAATTTAGGGTTCCCGCTCAAGCCGCCGGCTTCGGATACTCGTAAAATCCCCGCCCCGTTTTCCGGCCCAGCCGCCCCGCGTTGACCATCCGCTCCAGCAGGGGACACGGTCGGTACTTGGAATCGGAAAAACCCTGATACAAAACCCGCATGGTCTCCAGGCAAACATCGAGGCCGATCAAATCCGCGAGTTCGAGCGGCCCCATCGGATGGTTCATCCCCAATTTCATCACCCCGTCCACGCCTTTGGCGTCGCTCACGCCTTCCATCAGGGTGTAAACCGCTTCGTTAATCATCGGCATCAGCAGGCGGTTCGAGACAAACCCCGGCGAATCCTTCACGCGAATCGGCGTCTTGCCCAGCGACACGGCCAGCTTCTCGACGCATTCGACGGCGGCCTCGGCCGTCTCCAGCCCGGCCACCACTTCCACCAGCTTCATGGCCGGAACCGGATTGAAGAAGTGCATCCCCGCCATAAGTTGCGGACGCCGCGTCAGGCGCGCAAGGCGAGTAATGGAAATCGAGGAGGTGTTGCTGGCAAAGATCGTTTCCGCCCCGCAAATCGGATCCAGGCTCCGGAAGACGCCGGCCTTCACGTCAAAGTTTTCGGGCACCGCTTCGATGATGAAGTCTGACGCGGCAAGGTTGGAGAGTTCGCGGGCGGCGTTCAAGCGGCTTTCAGCCGCCTGCTTCTCCGCCTCGGAGCAGGCGCCTTTTGCAACCTCCCGTCCGAGTCCCGCAGAAATTTTCGCCCGCGCTGATTCGAAGGCCGCGGGCTCGCTGTCGTACAGCACGGCCGTATAACCATGCCGGACGAGCGCCTGCGCGATGCCCCGCCCCATCGTGCCCGCGCCCACCACGCCCACGCGGCTGATTTTCATTCCACGTCCCCTCGCGAGCCGCGGATTTATGAACCCGCCGCGCCAGGGCCGGCTTGCTCGACCGCCAACGCGATGGCGTTGCCGCCGCCCAGGCAAAGCGCCGCGATGCCCCGCCGCGCCTTGCGCCGCGCCATTTCGAAGAGCAGCGTCACCAGGATTCTCGCTCCCGAAGCTCCAATCGGATGGCCCAGCGCCACCGCGCCGCCGTTGACGTTGGTGCGCGCTCGATCCAGTCCCAATTGCTCCGTGACGGCGAGCGCCTGCACGGCGAAGGCTTCATTCAATTCCACCAGGTCCACTTCCTCCAGCTTCCAGCCGCTTTTTGCGAGCAAAGCCCGGACGGCGTCCACCGGCGCCATCATCACCCAACGCGGCTCGACCCCGCTCACCGCCTGAGCGACGATTTTGGCCATCGGCTTCTTCCCGAGTTTTGTTGCCGTCTCGGCCGACGTCACCACCAGCGCCGCCGCGCCGTCGTTTGTTCCGGGCGCGTTGCCCGCCGTCACCGTGCCGTCCCGCTTGAACGCCGGCTTCAGCTTCGCCAGCGCCTCGAGGGACGTGTCCGCGCGCGGTGACTCGTCGGTCGCAAAGCGAATCGGTTCGCCCTTCTTCTGTGGAACGCCAACGGGAACGATTTCCTCGCTAAAACGGCAGCTTTGGATAGCCTGAACCGCTCGCCGATGACTTTCGACCGCATATTCGTCCTGCCGCTCGCGGGAAATCTCGTACTTCTCCGCCACCAGCTCCGCCGTCATGCCCATGTGAAAATCT
>JAKAWO010000036.1 GCA_021827255.1 Acidobacteriota bacterium
TGCGGTCGGGGCCGACCCCGGTCTCTGCTTGCAAGTCATCGAGCACGGCGACTTTCCCGTAACCGGCGTTGACCCGCACGACGGCCTCGACTTCACCGCTGCCATTCCATCTCAACTGCGTGCCGTGGAGGTGGTCCGCCGGAATGATGTTCTCAAGCGCCGACTCCACCACTTCCTGCGGCGCGGCGGAGATCACGTGGAAGCCAAAGCGATATCCGTCCACGCCCTCGTCGAGAAGCTCGTACAGCGGCTGGATGTGCTCCTTGAGCCGAATTTCTTTGCCCGTCCGGATCAAGTGTTCCGGGCGCACACGGGAACGGTAGTCAACGTCGTGGAGCAGAAGGTAAGACAGCTCGCCACCCTGCTGGACCAGATTCTGCACGGTAAGCATCGCCACCTTCTTCTCAAATTCACGCGCTGGGATCCCAACGAGCTCGCTCAGGACCGCGCCCGAATCGTGAAAGCTCAGCGTCTGATCGAAGTCGCTCGCCACCAGATAGTATTTTGGCGCCGCGGTCTGCATGCTTTTCCTCCCGTTTCTTTCGCCAGCCGCCCGCGGCCGGCGCTCAGGCCCCTCTGCAACATTGGATGAGCCCGGCCGTCAACAAGAGGCATAAATTGAATTTATCCAGCCGAGAAGTGACAGGAATTCGCGGTTCAGCCTGACCCGGCATAGGAGGCCAGTGTCCCTGCCCCGAATTTGACTTGCATATCACAAGCTAGTTGGTTATGATTTCGCCGGTGCCGCAGAAGCATAAGCGGGGGCGCCGGTCCGGATGTCCGGTCAGCGTTTCGCTTGAGATTTTCGGAGACCGTTGGTCGCTGCTGATTATTCGCGATTTAATGGTGCGCGGGTTCCGAACGTTCAAGGAATTTCGGGAGTCAGGAGAACGAATTGCGACGAACATTTTGGCCGACCGATTGCGTAAGCTGACGGCCAGCGGGATCATTACTGCAGAGAGCGCGGAAACTGATCGGCGCAAGCTAAATTACCGGCTGACGGAGAAGGGAATTGACTTGGCACCGGTGCTGTTGGAGTTGCTCATTTGGGGCGCTCGGCACGAGCGGACGACGGCTCCTTGCGCTGTTATCGAGCGGTTTGCGAAGAATCGAGACCAGGTGCTCGCCGAGGTCCGCCGGCGCTGGCAGGAACGCGACGCGCGGCCATTGCAGGTTGACGGACGGTGGGTTCTGCCGTGAGGGTGCGGAAAACGGCGGATTTGATCGTCGCGCTTCCGGAACTGGGTAAAGTTCAAATCAGGCGCCGCTTTACTGCACCATATGCTATTCGTGATTAACCCAAGGAGCTTGCAATGCGATTGAATCCTCACCTCAGTTTCAACGGCCAATGCGAGGCAGCCTTCAAGTACTACGAAAAACACCTGGGAGCGAAGATCGAATTCATGATGACTTACGCAGATTCTCCCATGGGTGAAAAGATGCCCGCCGATTGGCGTAATAAAATCATTCACGCGACGATTAAGATTGGCGACGCGCTCGTGATGGGAGTGGACGCGCCGGCAGATCACTTCAAGAAGCCGCAGGGATTTTCTCTCTCACTCGACGTCAAAGACCCCGAGGAGGCCGACCGACTGTTCGATGCGCTGGCGGAGAACGGCAACATAGAGATGCCGATGCAGAAGACCTTTTGGGCTCAGCGTTTTGGAATGCTCGTCGATCAGTTCGGCATTCCGTGGATGATCAATTGCGGCAACCCTGCGTAGCCGGCTCGCCCATTGGGCGAGCGGAAGTGCTACCTTCCCAGCGGAACTTAAGGAGCCGCCGCCGCTAGGTATTGACCGGAGTCGCTTCGCCAACAGCGGATCTTGCAACCGTTTGGATATTGCGAGAGTAATGATATGGCGCTCAGGAACGGCACGGCATCGGTTTCGAAGGGGATGCTCTGGGCAGGCCGTGGCATCAGCGCCCTGGTTGTGTTGTTTATGATCTTGGATGCCGTGGAACATTTGATGACCCCGGCGCCGGTCGTCGAGGCCTTCGTTCGGCTTGGACTTCCTTTGCGCCTCGCTCATCCTCTGGGGATCATTGGGCTCTTCTGTGTTGCCGCCTACGCGTTTCCTCGAACGGCCGCTCTCGGCGCGATCCTGCTGACGGGCTATCTCGGTGGCGCGGTGGCCATCAACTTGCGAGCTGGAGATCCGATGTTCGAAACGCTGTTTCCGGCCATTTTTGGCGTTCTGGCTTGGGGGGGAATTTGGCTTCGCGACGAGCGTCTCCGTGCGTTGATTCCGCTCAAAGGCTCGGCGGGCGCCGAACCCGGTCGGATCGGAGAGTAAACGAAAGCTTCCTCGCAGATGGCAATGATGTCGCCCGATTTTTGCAGTGTTTTGTGAATATGCTTCTTCGCTGAGGCTTTAAGCCGCGCCGGCAAAGCCAAAATGGGCCCGATGATTATCCCAATATCCACCCTGCGACGTGGTTCGCAGAGAAGGAGAGAGCAATGAGCAAGGTACGTGTTCTGGTGGGCACAAGCAAAGGGGCGTTCGTTTTGACATCCGACGGCAAGCGCCGGAATTGGGAAGTCAGCGGGCCTTTCTTCACGGGCTGGGAGATTTACCACATGAAAGGCTCGCCGGCCGATCCGAACCGCATTTACGCGTCGCAATCGAGCGGCTGGTTCGGGCAGGTGATCCAGCGCTCGAATGACGGCGGCAAAACTTGGGAAGCGCCCGGTGGCGGAGTGACGATGTCGCCGCAGGGCATGCCCCAGGGTGAGAGTAACAGATTTGTTTACGACACTTCCGCCGCGACGGGCAAGCCCCTCACCACGCATCAGTGGTACGACGGCACGCAGCACCCGTGGGAGTTCAAGCGAGTCTGGCATCTGGAACCGTCGCCCAACGATCCGGACGCGGTTTACGCCGGGGTCGAAGACGCGGCGCTGTTCCGCTCAACGGACGGCGCGCACTCGTGGCAAGAGCTTGCTGGATTGCGCGGCCACGGCACCGGCCCCAAATGGCAGCCCGGCGCGGGCGGCATGTGCCTGCATACGATTATTCTCGATCCGAGCAACCCCGGCCGGATCTATATCGCCATTTCCGCGGCGGGAGCTTTTCGCACGGACGACGGCGGTAAAACATGGAAACCCATCAACCGCGGGCTGAAATCCCAATACATCCCCGACCCCAACGCCGAGGTGGGCCATTGCGTCCACCACGTGGCCCTGCACCCGTTGCGGCCCAGCGTGCTCTTCATGCAGAAGCACTGGGACATCATGCGCAGCGATAACGCGGGCGACGAGTGGCATGAGGTCAGCGGCAATTTGCCGACCGATTTCGGCTTCGTGATTGATGTTCACGCGCATGAGCCCGAGACGATTTATGTGGTGCCGATCAAAAGCGACGGCGAACACTTTCCGCTCGACGGAAAGCTGCGCGTCTATCGCAGCCGAAAAGGCGGAAATGAGTGGGAGGAATCGTCGAAGGGGCTGCCGGAGCGCCATTGCTACGTGAACGTCCTGCGCGACGCCATGTCCGTGGACTCGCTCGAGCCGTGCGGCGTGTATTTTGGCACCACGGGCGGGCAGGTGTATGGCTCGGCGGATGCGGGAGATAGCTGGGCGCCCATCGTCCGCGATTTGCCCAAGGTCCTCTCGGTCGAGGTTCAGGCGCTGGCATGAGCGAGCCCGGCTGGCCGTGCTGCCGTTGATTGTTGAGCGGAGTGTGGGGTACACTCCACAGTATGGAAACGATCCAGGTTGTGCTGGAACGTGAGTTGCTCCGCGCCACGGACGGCGCGGCACGACGAGCCAGGGTGAACCGTTCGGCGCTGGTGCGCAGGGCGCTACGCGAACACTTGAAGCGCCTGGAAACAAACGAGCTGGAAGCCCGCGATCGCCGAGGCTATGCGCAGCACGCTGACACCCCGGCCGAAGCGGCTGGCTGGGAGCGAGTGGCAACGTGGCCCAAGCGATAGCGCGCGGGGACATTCGGCTCTATCGTTTTGCTCGCCCGGACAAGCAACGGCCCGTGGTTGTCCTGACGAGGGAGAGCGCGATTGCTTATTTATCTTCGCTCACGGTGGCGCCGGTCAGCTCGACGATCCGGGGCGTGCCGTCCGAGGTGCGCTTGACTGAGGCGGACGGGATGAAAGGCCCGTGCGCCGTCAATTTACACAACGTCGTCACCGTATCGAAGGCTCATCTGGGCGGCCGCATCGCGGCGCTCAGCCCGGAGCGATTGCAGGAGATCTGCAACGCCCTGGGTTTCGCGCTCGGGTGCTTATAGCAGCTTGGAGGGCCGTGCCCGGGACAATCCGTGATTTGGCGGCTGAAGAACGCTTATGATCCGTGTCGTGCTTCCTCAACATCTGCGGACCTTGGCCAAAGTTGACGGAGAAGTGGAACTCGAAGTGGCAGGCCCCGTGACGCAGCGCGCGGTGCTGGACGCCCTCGAAGCCAAGTACCCAGTGCTGGGCGGGACAATCCGCGATCACGCGACCCAGCAGCGCCGGGCCTTCATCCGATTCTTTGCCTGCGAAGAAGATCTCTCCCACGAGCCGCCCGATGCCCTGCTGCCGGAATCCGTCGCCCAAGGCGCCGAGCCTTTCCTCATCATTGCCGCCATCGCCGGCGGGTAGGATCGTGACATCGTGCCGACGCGCTTCGCGGGGCAAGCCCAGGGGGGGGCCGTCCCAAAATAGAAATGGGGAGCGTTTTGCGCTCCCCATTGACTGTCTCTTATTTTTTGCCGTGACGGCGTCCGCGGAACGTCGTCAGCGGCGCGCACCGCATGAGCGGTGTGAGGATTTGTCTTCGGGTTGTGTGCCCGGTGGAGTCATACTTCCTTCTCCCATTCCTTTTTACACCTTTGGCGAATCAATATCAACTGCTGCCGGGTGCAAATTTACCGGGTGGCCTGGCTGGGCAAAGTCGCGGGCTGCGCGCCGCTTGCTGGCGGCATGATCGCCAGCGGAACCCGCGCGAACGCCGCCTGGTTGGCGCTCGGGTCGAGCACGTTGACCTGCATCCAGTAACGGCCGGGCGGGAACTTGGCCAGTGGAATCTCGGTGAAGTACGACGCCGTTCCGCTTCCCGATTTCCCCGACTTCGCGGGGTAAGGGCCTGCTTCAGAGATCTGCCCGCCGTTGCGGAAAAAGATCACCGCCATGGCCGGCGGCGCCGCCTTGCGTCCCCCTTTGCCGGCCGCTGGCGGCTTGTTTGCATAGGATTGGAGAAAGACGTAAAGGGTCTGGTTCGTGCGGAACACTCGCGTCACGCTCGGCAAGATAGCCTGCGGCCCGATTTCTAGCGGCGCCTCGTGAATCAGCCTCGCGCCGGGTCCCATCATAAACCACGGGCCGCCGCGCATGCGCCGAGCGGCCGCGGCCGCCAGCTTTTTCGAGAGCTCGTTCGAGAGCACCACCGAACTCAACTGAAGCGCGGTCTTATTTACTGGCGGCAACACAAGAGGCTTTTCAAATGTGCCCATCTTCCCCGTCAGGTTCTCCCGAGCCACCACTTTCAACGTGTAGGTTCCCGGCGGCAGGACCATAGCGCCTTCATAAAGGATGTTCCCGTTCAGCACGCGCTGATACGTGGAAGCGTTCAGCTTGACGGGCAGCGTATCCCGCAGCGCGCCCGCCACTTTCCCGCCAGCGTCGGTGGCGCGCCAGGCAAAATCGAATTCGGTCTGATGGACCGCCGAGTGCTTATGGAAAGGAATCGCCGAGCCCGGAATCTTCGCCGCCAGGACCACATAATAATGTCCGTCCGGCTCGAGGAAGTACGGCGTCTCGACGGCCAGCGGAAGCTCCAGAACGGGCACATCGGAACTCATCGCCTCCTGGAGCAGAATCTCCTTTTGCCCGCTCGAAGAACGCTGGAAACTGACCGGCGCGTAATACCCCGGCCGCGCTTCAACTTTCAAACCGCGCTTGCCGCTCAGCTCCACGCGAACACGGCGGTATCTTCCGTCCGCTTGGGTGTTCGTCGGCGAATACCCGATCAGGTAATATGTCGTGTTTTCCTTCTGCACGTAATTGAAGACCGGGGCGAAGTTGTTCAGGTCGGTGAACATTTTTCCGCCCGTATCTGTGGCCAGCGTCGAAAGGGTCTCGCGGCTGTTGTCGAGCGAGCTCATTTGCGACGACACGGCGTCCGCGGTGTAGATGGCGGTTCCGGCGGGGCTCGCCGCCGACGCGCCGCCGCCCGGCGGCATCGCCATCAACCCTCGCGCGTCCAGCGTGTAGAAAGACACGTCGGAGCGGTTCGCCGAGTCAATCGTCGCCTGGAGCTGCGCTTCGTTGTCCACGCCCGTCTGCTCGATGCCGCTCGAAAAATGAATCACCGACTTCCGGCCCGGCACCGCGCGCAGCATTTGCGCGAGCGATTGCAGCGCCGCCAGCTTTTCATCCGTGTTGAAGATGTTGAATTCGGTCTCGTCGGGCGTGAAGGCGTCGCCTGTATCCTGCGTCACCACCGTGTTGCCAAACGAGTCCGTGCCGCCCGCCTCCCCCACGCTGCCGTTCGACGCGAGCTGCGCCGACTGCCCGATTTGGATGCTTTCTATGGCTTTCGACAATGCGTCGCGGTCATTGGTGAAATCCTGGAGCACCCGCAAATCGCTCGAGTAACTGACCACCGCCACCAGATCCGCGGGCGTCAGTTGCGTCTTGATAAAGTTTTGGGCCGATTGGAGCGCCCGCAACAGATCGGGGATCTGCAGGGACGTCAGATCAAAGAACAGTACGATCAGCCGGTGGTTTTGAACCAGTTGCTTGTAGGTGGATTGGGGCGTGCTGGGCGGCAGCGCGCCCAGATTGATTTCCGCCGGTTTCCCGTTCTCGCCCTTCTCCTGCGCGAGCTCCTGAACGTTTTCGAGGTCGAACGAATTGATTTTCTGCGGCACGCCGTCTTCGTAAACCTGGAAATCGCTTTCCTTCAGGTTCGTCACCGGGTTGCCTTTGCGGTCCGTCACGCGCACGTCCACCAGCACTTCGTTCGAAGTGACTTTCAGTGTGTAACGCTGGCCGAGGTTCTGATAGCCAATCACGGTCTTAGGCTGGGCGGTTTGCCCCTGCGCTTGCGCCGCCATTTGGGCCGTCAGGCCGGCCATCAGCCCGGCGCCCGCGACAACCGCAACCGCGGCCGCCCAGCCGCGAACGCGAGAAGCTCTCTTTCGGCGAATCCAATAATGCCGCATTTTCAGCCTTAACTTGGAGCGAAGGGCCTCTGTTCCGGCTGTGTGGCTCTTCGCTCTCACCACCGGCCTCAGAACATAAACCTCAGCGATAGCGTCATCGTTCGCATCGAGCCCACTCCGGTCACGCGTCCGAACGTGTTGCTGTTCACCGTCGTGGACAGGCTCGTGTAATTCACGATGTTGAATGTGTTGCTCGTCGCCCATTGGAAGTTCATCCGCATGTTCTTTTCGCGTGAAATCGTGATGATCCGGTTGAGCGCCATGTTGAAATTGATCGAAGGCGGCCCAGGAATCGTGTTTCGGCCGGCATTTCCAAACTGCCCCGCCGGCGGCACGGCAAACGCCGCGGTATTGAAATAGTTCAACGACGTCTGCTCGGACGATGGCAGCGTCACCGGAAGCCCCGTCGCGTCGGCTCGCAGTCCGCCAAACGGAGCGAGCCCGTTGACGTTGTTGCTGGCGTTGCCGGCGATGTACGCCGTGTAGGGAAGCCCGGAACTGAAGGACGTCATATCGCTGATGGACCAGTTCGAAAGCGCGCTCGACAACTTGCCGCCGCGGTTCAAAAACCGTTCGTGGTCACCGAACGGCAACTGGTAGCGCCCAAAGGCGCGCACGCTGTGGGTCGGATTGAATCCGGAAAGCGCCCATTCCGCGCCCAGGTCAAACGGGTTCTGCGCGGGAGGCAGCGGGCTGGCCGCCGCCGTGATCGCCGATCCGGCGCCCAGGCCGCCCGGGCCGCCCAGAATAAAGAACCCGCGGGCGCTCGCCGTCCCGCCCACGCTCGAGGCGTTATCCTCGGCCTTCGAGTAGGTGTAATTCAAGAAGAAGGAGAAGTTGTGGCGCGAGAAATGCCGCAGGCTCACGCGCAGCCCATTGTAAAGCGACGAAGCGCCGCCCGTGTCGTATTCAAACGGCAAGGCGTTCCGCGTCAGCGTCTGCCCCGTGCTCGTGACGGCGATATTCGGCGCCAGCAGCAAATTCAAATGCGTCCCGCGCGTCCCAATGTATGCGACGGACAGGATATAGGTCGAGCTGAGGTCCTGCTCCAGCATCAGATTCCAGCTTTGCGCGTAGGGCGTGTGGTAATTGGGATCCACGGCAAAGGTGTTACGCGCCGTCGTCGAGCTGACTGCCGGAAAGCCGTCCTGGAGCGTCAGCATTCGACCGGGGCTAGTCACTTGGGTGCTCGTCGTCGCGAACGGCGCCTGGTTCACCAGAGCGTTCACCACGCTTTGATAGATGGACTCGTCGTAGAAAATACCGTAGCCCGCGCGCACCACCAGGCTGTGCGAGATCCACGGCCGGTAGGCTAGCCCAACCCGCGGCGCCAGGTTCGCCCTTCGCCCGCGCACGAGCGACGCCGGCCGGTTTCCCGGGTTCTGCCCCGTCAGCACTCCGACCGTCGTGAAGCCCGGCCCCACCGCCAGATCCGACAGGTGCCCGTATTTCTCCGTGAACGGCGCCGCATATTCCCACCGCCCGCCCAGATTCAGCGTTAGGTGGTTCGAGATTCTCCAATCGTCGTCCGCGTAAAAGGCGTATCGCGCCGAGCGCAGGTAGTTGGCGGGAATGCCGAACCGTTCGGAAGTGGTCTGCGGAAGCCCCAGCAGAAAATCCGCCAGGTCGTAACCCGTTCCGGAGATCGGCGTTCCTTGCCCGGTAAAGTTGCTGGTTCCGTAGCCCGTGAAGGAAAAACTTCCTTCCGCGTCCGGATTCGTCAGCGTGTTCACCTGGACTTTTGAAACGCCGCCGCCAATCTGAAGATTGTGCTTGCCGGCGTTGTGGAACACGAAATCGGAAAAGCGCAGCGTCTGATTGCGGGTGAGCGAAGGCGTGGCGTCGCCCAAGCCGTTGAAATTGGTGAAGGCGATCGTCGGCAGGCCCCAGTCCATCGGATTTACGGAAACCCCCAGGATGCCCAGCTCGCCCGCGATATTCTGGTTGAAGGCGAACGGGTTGGTGATGTAATTCCGCATCCGGTTGAAGTTCAGCGACAAATTGTTGACGGTCCTCGGCCCGAAGTTATGGGTTTCCGTCAGGCTGGCGTTCTGCATCCGCGCCGTCGTGGTGGAAGTGATATTCGGGAAGCCGGTGATTCCGTCGGTGTGCGAAGAATTATAGAAGTACATGAACGCCAGGTTGTCCTTGGCCGAAAACTGGTGGTCCACCCGGCCCATAAAAACCTGGCGCGACGACGGCAGCGACAACTGCACGTGGTAGTTCTGCACTTCGCCCGGCAGATTCGGCAGCGGCATATAACTCAGCAACCCGACTACCGCCGCGTTCAGCATCGAAGCCGGAATGGTGTTGTTCTGAAACGGCGTGCGCGGGCCCGGCGTCGCCGAAGGCTGATAAATCACGGGCATCTGCCCGGCGTTCGGGCCGGCGGCGATCGTCGTCTGGGAAAAATCGCCCTGCCGCTCGAGCGCCGTGGGCACGGACGCCAGAATGTTATCGGGGCTGGTGCCTCGCATCAGGTTGAAATGGAAAAAGAAGCTGGTGGTCTTGCTGCCGTTATAAATCTTCGGGATCACCAGCGGCCCGCCCAGCGAAACCCCCGCCATTTCCCGGTAGAACGGCGGCTGTGCCTGTGAGGGAGTGTTGAGCGGATAAGGCCGCGCGTCGAAGGCCGAGTTCGTATAGCTGTCAAAGAAGTTTCCTCGCAGTTGATTGACCCGAGCCCGTCGCGGCCCGCCAAAAAACATGACGACGCCGGGTCCGCGGAACGCCACGCCGGGCGGACCGCCCATCGGGCCGCCGCCGAACCTGAACATCATGCCCTTGCGTCCGCGTTGCATTGGCGGAGCGGTCGCATCCACCGTGTTGCCCGCCAGCAGAAACGAACTGCTCGCTCCCGCCGCTCCACCCATATCGCCAGTAATGCCGCTTCCGCCCTGCGCTTGGGTCGTGCCTCCGCCGGAGCCTTGTGAAAACCGCACGCCGCCCGTCGTCCCGCTTTCGCCGCCCGTCTCCGACAAAATGCTGCTCAGTTCCGCTTCGCTTCCCTGGCTCATTCCGCCCGGGGGAGTAATTTGACCTCCGGCGCCAACGCGCCCGCGCTGGGCGAACTGCCCGAACGCGCGCCTCTGCGCCGGGGGTCCGCCCTGTCCGGCCTGGCCGGCGCGAACCGCGCCTGGCCCGGCCGTCCCTCGCCGAAAATTACCGAACCTCGGTGGCCCGCCTGCCGTCGCCATCGCCAGCGTGGCGTTAGCGGTGGCCGGTTTCCCTGCTGTCACTTCCACCGGCCCCAACAGAGCTGGCCGAAACCCTACCAGCATCACCACCACGCGGTAATTGGCCGGCGGCACATTCTTGAAGACGTAATTTCCGGCCGCGTCCGACCATGTCTCCTTGCGCGCCCGCGTCTCGACGTTGAAAAGGATGATCCTGGCCCCCGGCACCGGCACGCCATTCGGCCCGGCCACTTTCCCCGTCACTACCCCCCCGCTCGCAATCGTTCGGGCGCGCGCGGGCAGGCCAATCAAAACCACCGCTGCCACGGCCACTGCCCAGCGCGAAAATCTTTTGATTTTCATCGTTGTCAATTCCTTGACCCAGGACCCGGCGCAATTCTTTCAAACTCAGTCCACCCCGCGCCCATTTTCCTCTTTATGGCGGCTCGCCGCATCGAAACATCGCAACCCGCTTCATCTAATGAATACGACGAAGCCGACGCATTGAAGGTTATCGAAAAATCGCCCCTCGCCGTCCGCACGCCTCGCCCATCCATCCCGCCCTCGTTTGCGCAACAGGCTCTCACGCCTACAGGATGCCTCCGATGGCCTGCGCCGTCCGCAAAATGTATGTAAAACCGTGCGTGGGGCGGTCGAACCCCAGCGCGCGCGGGTCAAAGTTTTTCCTGACGACGGGCCACTCTCGCGCTAGGCTATTCTCCGAGCCGTTGCCCGCCCTGGCGGTTGTTATTTTTCACGAGCTCTCAGTGCGAGGGCTCGAGTGGAGCGCGCCGGCGCCCCAAAGTGAACCGGCGCGGCTCGCAGGGGCCGAGCGCGTTTGAAACCTGTCACGCTATGGCAACGAGGTGATGAAGATCGCGTTCGAACCGGGCTGCGCCAGGCTGGGGGCGATGAAAGCCACGGTGTGCTGCCCGTCGCTTGTGAGGAAGCGAATAGTTCGGTGGTTGGGCCGGGTCTGGACTTGGGCGAAGTCGGCGGGCGCCGTCAGCCGATCTACTTCTCCGTTGCAGAAGCAATAGAATGCCACGTCGGCGGGATGCCCGGCCGACGACGAAGCGATGACGATGCTGCCGCCCAGAGCGCCCGCCACCGCGCTCTGGACGGCCGCCAAAGGCAGTTCAGGCGGCGGACCGGCTCCCAGCTTGGCCATCACCGGTTGAGTCGGATCACCTTGGAGTGCCATCGTCTCTGCCTGGTTTTCGTTGAGAATGACCAGAAGCAATTGAACCGGCTTCTCATTGGGCGCCGGCGGCAACGCTTGGACCGTGGAGGAAGGGTCGGGAGGGGGATTCAGCTCCTGGAAACTCCGGATTGCCAAGGCGCGAAACAACTGGTCGTTGGCGGGGCCGACGGGCACATCGTCCGGCGCCCAGACCGATTCATTCCCGCTTTCGAAGATCGGCTGGAGCATCTCGCCGGGGCGGAGCGTGAAGCCGGTGGGCAGCGGCACAGACTCAAGACCTTGCGGCGTCCACAGATAAAGCCCGCTGGCGCCCGGCGTTCCCGCCGTCCGCGCCCCAAAAAGGATGGCACCCGAAGAGCCGATTGCGGGAGACGAAAAGTCCAGGAACGCGGCGGAACCTCCTGGGGCGAATTGCCCGCTGGAAGCGACTAACTCCGGCTCGCCGCTCGCCACGCGGAAGATGCCAGTAGGCGCTTCGCCGCCCGCCGTGCTCCTCAGCGCCGCCGAAAAGGCAATCACTCCGTTGTCGTTGATGCTCGGCGCTCCGAACGAGTCAAACGATGCTCCGGGCACGGGCGCCACCAGCCCTTGAAACGCCACCACGGAAAACGTCACGCCGGAAGACCGGACAATGGCAGGCGATTGGGTGCGGGCGCTCGCCAGCGTGGTCAGAAAAACAACCTGTTTCCGGGCGTTCATCGCCAAGCCGGAGAACGCGCCGAAGACAAAGCCGGGATGATCGGGAACGCCGTCGCCCGAAGAAAGGAGGAGCCGAAGGCTGGCTTGGGCTGCGGCGCGAGGGACCGAAATCGAGAGCAATCCCGCCGCCAGCAGCAAATGGGTCCAGCCGCGCCAAGCCCGGATTCTTCCCAATGGATTTTGGGGGATCGCCACTCGAGTTCGCTCGCCTCTTGCCGACACGACCTGGCGGGAGCGGGGAGAATTTAACGCCGGCGATGATGATCGGCAAACAGGAACGTGGTTCGAGCCGTTCAGGAATCCGAATCTCCACCGCTCTGTCCCGGAGGTGTTGCGCCGCGCTTGGCTTTGCCGCCTTTCGAGCCGGCAGTTTTCCCCTCAGCCTGCAGGCTGTCGCTGCCCTGCAAGCGTGAAATTCCGGCCGCCTCATCCGCAACCATGTCGAAAAGGGGCGAGAGCTTGAGATCGTCTAGCACCTTCCGCACGTGCGGATTAACTCCCGCCAAAGCCATCTTAGCTCCTGCGGTCTCCGTCGTGGTGCGGGCCCCCGCCAGAAAGCCTAAGCCGGTCGAGTCAATGTATGGAACACGCGAAAAATCCAAGAGCAGTTTACGAGTGCCAGCCTCGAGGAGATCTTTGACCTTCTGCCGCAGGAACGGCCCGTCGCTGCCCGCCATAAATTTGCCCACCAGGCTCATGATGGCGACGTCTTGGTTAAAGCGTATGGAAATTCTCACGTTGACCGCCTGTGTCGGATAAATGCGCCCGGGCGTCGCGCCGCAACAGCCCGATGCTCCCCACCCGCGAGGGAACAAGCCGATCTATATGACCGGTAAACTGATGGCCAGCCTGCCATGCTAGAGGACTCTCTCATGGGTGTCAACCAAACGCATGGACCCGGCGAACGGTTGCGGGAGAAGCTTCGCTTCAAAGTCATTTGAAAAATCGGTCCCTCGGCCCGAACCGGAGTTATATTAGCGGGCCAGTCTTCTCCTTCGTCGCGGGGAGGATGTCAAACGCTTAAGAAAGGCGAGGTATTTATGCGATGATTCAAGGCAGCTTGCGGCCCCAGCGGGATCTGCTCCTGACGGTTCTATTTCTCTCCAGCGTTTCCATCACGCTGGCCCAAAGCACTCCCGAGCAGCTCGGCCCGATTTTTCGTCAGAAGATCGAAACGCCCGGTGTCGTAGCCTATCAACTGGAAGAATACCTGTTACGCCGCGCGCCCAAGCTGCCTCGGCCCGCGACGGCGGCCCAATGGAGCTCCGAGGCAGCGATAATCCGCGCACGCGTCTTGCGTGTGATTTATCACGGGTGGCCGCGAGCGTGGGTGGATTCAGCCCCGGAATTCCGCGACATGGGGGAAATCCCTGGCAACGGCTACCGCATCCGCAAGCTCCAGTACGAAATCGTTCCAGGGTTCTATTCTACCGCGCTCCTTTACGAGCCTGAACATCTCACCGGAAAAGCGCCCGCGGTTCTGGATGTGATGGGGCACTTCCCGGTTGGCAAGGCCGAGGAGTTTGAGCAGAAGCTCTGCATCAATCAGGCGTTGCGCGGGATGATCGCCTTGAATCTGGAGTGGCTGGACATGGGCGAGCTGCGGACCGCTGACAACGGGCATGGGTACGGCGCGCAGCTCGATTTAGCGGGCGTGAGCGGTGTCGGGCTTTTTTACCTGGCGATGCGCAGAGGGCTTGATTATCTGGCGCAGGATCCGCAGGTTGACCCGAGGCGCATCGGGGTGACGGGACTTTCGGGCGGCGGATGGCAAACGATTGTGCTCAGCTCGCTCGACCCGCGCGTGCAGGTGGCGGTACCCGTGGCGGGATATACTTCGCTCGTCGGGCGCGCCGAGCGGCCACCTGGCGAGCCCGGCGACTTCGAGCAGAACGAATCGGACTTTCTGGTGGGCCAGGATTACTCAACGCTGACCGCGCTGCGCGCGCCGCGTCCCACCCTCATCATCACCAACGCCGAGGACGACTGCTGCTTCCGCGGCCCGCTCGTGAAGCCGGAAGTTTACGATCCCATTAGGCGGTTTTATCGGCTTTTTGGCAAGGAAACGCTCTTCCAGTTTCACGAGGACACGCAAATTTCCGCCCACAACTACGGCGTGGATAACCGGCAGCAAGCCTACCGCTTTTTCGACGACAACTTCGGCCTGAAGGCGCCCGAGCGCGAGATTCCCGTCGGGCCCGACATCAGGACCTATCAGCAACTCGCTGTCGGCCTGCCTAAAAACAATCTGACCATTCTCGGGTTGGCGCGGAAGATGGCCCAGGCCATTACGCGTCCGCCGGTTCCTTCAGGCGGCGGGCGAGCCGCTTGGGCCGCCCAAGCGCGCGCGAAACTGCGCCAGGTGGTTCGCTACCATGCGGTTTCCGTGGCCCGTCCCTGGCGTGTGGCCGACACCATGCACAATCAGCTCGCGTCGCTTTCGTACCGCTTTGAGATGAGCAACGGCTTGAGCGCCACGGGCGTCTGGCTGAAGTCTATGGATGCGCCCAAGGTGGCGCCGCTCGCGATTGTGCTGGACGACAAAGGGAGAATG
>JAKAWO010000037.1 GCA_021827255.1 Acidobacteriota bacterium
GCGTCGCACCCAAACGCATATCTTCCTCTGCGCCCTGGCTTACCCTCTGCTGGTGGCGATCGAGAAGCACTTTCTGGATCAGGGCGTGCATACCTCGGGGTGGACCCTGCGCCAGCAACTCAGCACGCATCAGGTCATCACCGTGGCGCTGCCGACCACCGGCGGCCGAGTCCTGAAAATCCGCCAGGGGACGACTCCGGAGCGCGCGCCCAGGGCCATCTACGCGACCCTGAAGATCCTGGCGGAAGTCATGAAGCCGGTCAAGACCTGGCATGAGGCGAGCCCCCTAGTGACGGAATGAAAACGCCAGCCCATGCCAACAAAGCCTCTCGCTCAGCCAAGCGCGGAAGTTCGGTTAGCGGACCTTTATGGGCCTCGCGCGCGGCGGCAGCTTCTTCTCATCGAGTGTTAAGAACCGGGCTTCGAGGGGGATCGAGCGGCTACGGATTGTCCGCCGGCGCCAAAACCCAGCGGTTTTTTTTGAGGAAGTCTTCGATCAAACCCATGTCAGCCGCGTCGCAAAGGATCAGGCGGCAGAGCTCCTCTGCCCGGCCCACACGCGGATCGGCCTTGGCCGCTTCCCGATAGGCCAGTTGAGCTTCTCGCCGGTGTTTCTCCTGCCACAAGGCCAAGGCTTGCAGCGCCAGTGAGCCTGCCGAGCGAGGGTCGGCCGACAAGGCCTCAGCGCACTCGGCGAGCGCAGCGGCGGTTTGGCGCTGTTTCCAGAACGCCAGCGCCATGATCCGGTGTCCCGCTGAGGCATGGGGATGCCCCGCAATGAGCGACGAGGCTATTTTCTGCGCCCCGGCCAAGTTCCCTTGTCGAAGAAACGTCAGCCCCAACTCCTCCTGCGCCGGAAGGAAATCCGGATGGGCCGTTGACACTTGGGCCAGTATTTTTGAGGCCCGCGCGGCCTGGCCCGCTCCCAACATTAGCTTCGCCATCTCAAATTCCGCTTCCCAATCGGCGGGATTCAAAGCCACAGCCCTTTCAAGGAGCTGGCGAGCTCGGGCGCCGTTACCGGATTGGAGCTCGAGCCGGGCGAGTGGAACGTAGGCCGCTTCCAGGCTGGGCGACGCTTGTATCGCCCTTTCGAAATACTTCGCCGCATCTTTCTTCCTGTGCTCGAATAAATAAATCTCACCCAGCCCGAAGTCTGCCACCCCGCAAGCCGGATCGAGGCCGAGCGCGGTCATAAATTGAGTTTGAGAGCCAGCTTCATCTCCGGTTTTGAGGAGCGCGAGACCGATCTCCGCGCGCGCCAAAGCCTGCTCGCCGCGAGAAGTTGCAAGGCTGAGAGCTTTATTTGCTTGCGTCAACGCCCGGCGAGGGTGATTCGCCGCCAGTTCTCCGTTGGCCAACGCGAGTCGCAGGGAAAAATCCTGCGGATGGGTCGCCACCGCTCGTTCGATAGCCTTCCGCGATGTCGGCGCAGGGGCAGACGACATGGCGTTTGGCGGCTGCGCCGCGCCCCATCCTGTGGCCGCGCGGAATGCCAGCAAAACTGTGAACGTCAGCCACAGCGCCCACCGGGTGCATTCGGTGGCATCCAATCGGCTGAGCGCGGGCATCGGATTAATGTGCCAAGCGGATTTGCTTTGGATCATGGATGACAATCTCCGCGCGACCGCCATACGTGACGATTTGCCCGACAATTTCAATTTCATGTCCTTCGAGCGCGCCCAGGTTCCCAAACCGGGGCCGGTCCGGGCCAAAGATGACCGTGCTGAAAGGGCACTGCCGGTAATCCTGGCAAAAATCCAGAAACGTATTGCCGGAACGAGAGGTAAAGACTCGAAGAACCCTTCCGGAAACGCACCCGTTCTCGCCGGTATGTCGGCTGGCCTGGCGGAAATCAACGCATCCGCCGGTCCCAGCCGGTGACGCGCCAAAACCTGAAATGCGTCTCTCCGATTGCTTGAGTCCGTAACGATAGGCGACCAGGGCGCCGAGCGTGGCGGCGGACACAGCTACGAGCGCGATGACGGCAATCTGCCTACGCGGCATTTCACTCCCGGGCGGTTGGCCTCCAAGTCGCGAGCGCCTTGGGCGAGTATATCAGGGGAAGGAGAGAAGGCGGACTGTTGAAGAACATTGAATAGCCTGGGCATACCGTATCCCCCATGCGCAATTGATGGGCGCGAGGGCCGTCGAGTTCCCGGGGGGCATTCCCGACACCTGCCGCGGCCGCGAAAATTCGCTTCAAGATGCTGCGAGGTCCACTCCGCGCCGGTGGGCATTAATTGGGAAGGCTCCCGGCTGGAATTGCGAGGATCGATCTCTGCGCGTGTTTTAAGGTCGCCCAAGGGGAGGCGCCGCCGCGCGTCTGCCCTTCTCGTCCTGAGTTCTTGCCGCTCATCTTCAAAGTTGCGCGATTTCCATTCGCAGGCTGCTGGCAAAGTTCTGCCAAGGCGCGGGATCAATTTTCCACACCGCCAGAATGGCGGAGCCTTGATAGACGCTCTCAAATCCGCCTTCCGATTGCGACACCGTCTCGATGGGTGTCACCCACCAGCGGCAACGCGGCTGCCCGGCTAGCGTGATGCGCACTTTTTGCCACTCATCTACGATTTCGAGCTGATCGGATTCGATTTCACCCTTGAAGGCGAGCGGCCGTCGCACGCCACGCGCCGCGAAATAGCGGTCGGGGGCGTTCGGCGCCAGCAGATTGAAAACCAGCTCGAGCCCGAGAGCCAGGGGGGCAGGGCAGGCGGATCGCATGGCCATCGAGGAGCGGCACTCAAGCTGCCAGCCGCCTTCGAGCGCCTGGCTGGAAAGGCTTTTCCGCGCCTCAAAAGGCCAATCGGAGCCATTGATCCAAAGCACCGCGCGGCTGCGCAATTCGATGGTGGAGGGCTCTTTCGGCTGCGTCGAGGTTTCCCATGCGCCAGCCGCCAGCTCGGCAATCTCTGCTAGTTCCAGATCCTGGAAACTCTGCCACGCCCGGTTAATCGGGAAGACATAGGTGCGAAAGCCGCGCCGTGGATAGCGGTCGTATTTGAGCAGCGCTTCCAGATGAGGGCCTTTGCTTTGGATAATATCGTGGATCGAGGCGGGCCCTTCGCGCGCCGTCTGGCCGGAGGTCGCCGCCTGCCGCAGCAGGTCGTGGTAAGCTTCCGGCCGCCGCATCATGGAATTGATCAGCTCCACGTCGCAGGGCTTGAAGCGCATGCTAGAGACCGTCCCTCCATCGGCGGGATGGACGGTCATCGCGTAGCAAGGATGCTCGGCCAGAATTTCCTCTCGGCCGTCGGCGTCAAAATCCTTGCGGGTGATGCGAGCGCGGCCGGCCTCCGCGCGCTCCAGCTTGTCGAGCAGCGATTCGGCCTGAATCAGATTTCTCAGCACGGCGCTGCGCAGGTGCGGCGCGTAAAGTCCGCCAAAAACGCCGTGCCAGTAGGCGTCATTGCACTGGCTGGCCAACAGACGGTCTTCGGCTTGGTCGAGCAAAGTGCCGGCGCGCGCGTCGTCACCGGCGGTTTGACGCGCCGTTTCGATTTTCCCGCTGACCTGGAGCATCAATTTGTGCATTTGATTGGCTTCGGAATACCGAGCCAGAAAGTTGCGCCAGATCCCGCCGCGAAGGAAGCGCCGGAACCGCTCGCCGTCCGCCAGGCGTTCGCTTTCCTCCAAGCATGCTTTCAACTCGCGCGCGGCGCGTGGGGGCAGCGCCCACTCCATCATTTCAGCGTAAGAAGCCGTCGGCAAATAAACCCGTCCGAGCGGTTCGTGCGCCGTCAAATACGCGCTGGGCGTCGTGGTTTCAAGCCAGTCGCCGGCGTTCTCGAGAGCACGGAAGAATCTTTCCAGCCAGCCGTTCGTGTAACAGTGGTCGTAGGTTCCCGGCCAGACGCCGAACTTTTCGCAATCGTCTCCGAAGGTAAACAGCCGGCTCTGCAGGTTCAATCCCTCCCGCAGGATTCCCAGGGTTTCCTCCGGCTCCCGGAAAGGGATCGTGTACCGCAGAGATTTGAGGCTGGGAATCAAGCGGAGCGTATGGCCTGCTTCTTCGGTGACATAATCGCCGTGCAGATCGGGCGCCTCCAGCCCTGCCGCCAGAAAATGCGTGTCGTCGAGAGCCGCGTATTCAACCCCCGCCTCCGCCAGCGGCCGTGCGAGCGTCGGCTCCCACACCCGCTCGGTGATCCATGCGCCGGACGGAGAACTTCCCAAGTGGCGCCGGAGAAACTCCGAAAGCTTGCGAAGCTGGGTGATCTTGTCGCGGTCGGGAATGGCCGTCAGAATTGGCTCGTAGTAGCCACCGCCTACCATTTCCACTTGCCGCACATTCACCAGCCGGCCTACCTCATCAAAGTATTCCGCGTGGCGGCTCTCAATCCACTCCAGCAGGCTGCCGGAAAAGTGCAGGCTCAGCCGAATCTTCGGATGCTGGGCAAGCTTCCGCACAAAGGGCAGGTAAGACTTCCGATAGGCCTCTTCCACCACGTGATCAAAATTCCCCACGGGCTGGTGAGCATGAACGATCATGGCCAGCATGACCCGCTTCAAAGTGCTCCCTCCCAGAACGGACCGGCCATCACGCCTGCTCCTTGCCGTCAAGGATTGCCGGAGCAGCCCGGCTCTTTTAGCCCATCCTCGTTGCTGGCTAGGATAAAATGAAAGTCGCCTTCTGTCAGCACGAATCGGACAGGGCGGCGAGCGCGGCGTTGGGCGAGAGGCAGCAGGAGGCCCGGGCTGACATCGAACCTTTAGGGCGGAGAGCCAGGGCCATCAAGCCGCTGACGCCGCCACACGAGTCGGGAGGGCCGGGGCGAAATCGTCTTAAGAGAAAACTTTGGACCTTTCATCCTTACTCTCGTACTGCCAGGCCGAACTTCCCGCCCTGCTGCGCTGCCTGTGCCAGGCCGTCGAGATTGAGTCGCCGAGCCACTCCAAGCCCGCCGTGGACCGCATGGCCGGTTTTTTTGCCCGCCAATTTCAGCGCCAAGGCGCCCGCGTCCGGCTGCTTCCCCATCCCGTCGCAGGCTCGGCTTTGCTGGCTGAATTTTGGAGCGCGCGCCCTGCGAAGCGCTCCAGGCCCCTCCTGGTTCTGGGGCACCTCGACACCGTGTGGGAGATCGGCACCCTGCAGCGGATGCCCTTTCGAATTCGCGCCGGCCGGGCTTACGGCCCCGGCATCCTGGACATGAAATCGGGAATCGTTTGCGGCCTCTGGGCTGTCCGATCGCTTCAAGCGGCGGCGATAAAGCCTTCCGCTCCGGTGCGGTTCTTCCTCAATTCGGATGAAGAGACCGGCAGCCAGGCCTTCCGCCGCGAAATCGAGCGGGAAGCCCGATCCGCGCGCGGCGTGTTGGTGCTCGAGCCGGCCGCGGCCGGCGGAGCCCTCAAGACGGCGCGCAAGGGGGTGGGTGAGTTTCAGATCATTGCTCGCGGTCGGTCCTCCCACGCGGGAATCAGTCCAGAATCCGGGGTCAATGCCATTGTTGAACTGGCCCGGCAAATTCTGCGTCTCGAAACGTTCACCCAGCCGCGCCTCGGTCTCACGCTGAACGCCGGCGTCATTGAGGGGGGTACGCGGTCCAACGTTGTCCCGGAATTCGCGCGCGTTCAAGTGGACGTGCGCATCCCGCGCCTCCGCGACGCCGCGCTCATCGAGCGCAAAATCTCCGGCCTCAAGCCTGTTCATCCTGAAGCGCGACTTGAAATCACCGGCGGCATCCATCGTCCGCCGATGGAGCGCAGAATGGCGGCCGCGCTTTGGCGGCAGGCCCGTGAGCTCGGCCGCGAACTGGGCGTGAAGATTGAGGAAGCTTCGACCGGAGGAGGGTCAGACGGCAATTTCACCGCTGCGCTCGGCGTTCCCACGCTCGATGGTCTTGGCGGCGTCGGCGGTGGCGCCCACGCCCGCAACGAGCACGTCGTGATCCAGGAACTTCCTCGGCGCGCCGCGCTCCTCGCCGCCCTCATGGCCACCGTCTAGCCGAACGCCACAAGCGCGGGCTCCCAAGCATCCTGTTAGGTGGGAGGGGGCGGATACATGCGGTCCTTCCAGCGGATGCCGGGGCCGGCAAGGGTCAAGACGGCGGAGGTTACGGCGGCGGCGGAATAGAACAGCGTGGCGAGGGGCAGGGCAAGCGCGTAAAGCGGGGAAAGGCCGCAAAAGGTGACGAGGGGGGCATAGACGACGACGCTGATGGCGGTGGTGACGGCAGCGAGGAGAAAGGTAGGGTCGTGGCGAAGCGGGATGCCGCGGGTGAAGGCGGCCAGAAGCAGGTAGAGGGCGGCAGCCCAAGGCAGGACGGCGGCTCCGAGGCCGACGACGAGGCCGGCGAAGATGTTGCGCAGTGAGAATCCGACGCCTTCAAAGGCGGTGCGCGCCAGTCCCTCAAACATCTCACGCCAGCCGTCATACATGCGAGTGTGAAAGAGGTCGCGGCCGACGGCAATATGGATGGCGCGGCCATTGCGCTTGAACAACTGCGCCATGCGGAGGTCCTCGACGAGCGTGCCGCGCAACCGGGCGTAGCCGCCGAGGGCTCGGAGGTCGTCGCGGCGCATGAGCAGAAACGCTCCCACGCCGAGCGCGCAGCGGGACTTAGGATGGTTGACCAGACGGGGCGGGAAAGCCAAGGCGAGCAAAAAAGAAAATGCCGGCAGCACGGCTCTTTCGGCGAAGCAACTGAAGTCGAGCTGGGGAGTGATGGAAACAAGGCGCGCGCCGGTCTGGGAGGCGAGCGAAACGGCAAGACGAAGCAGGGCCGGATGAACGACGACGTCGGCGTCGGTGGCCAGGACCCAGTCGCCGGTGACGGCGGTTTCGGCCAAGCTCAAAGCGTGGACTTTGCCGCGCCAGCCGGGCGGCAGGCCGTGATTGTGGATCACCCGCAGGCGGCCACGCGCCTCCGGACGCCGAGCAAAGTCATCCGCGATGGAAGGCGTGGAGTCCGTGGAATCGTCGTCCACCAGGATGATTTCGTAATCGGGATAGTCCAGGTGGAGGAGCGAATCGAGAGCCGCGGGCAATGCCTTCTCTTCATTGCGCGCCGCAACGATAATCGAAACCCGAGGCGGGGGGTGGGGCATGGGCAAGGCCGTCGCGGGGCGCAGCACGCTCATGCCACGGGCGTTCCAAAACAGGAACACACCCGCCCCAAGCCAAGCGACCAACACCATGAGGAGAACCAGTTGAAGAAGGTGCACTTCCATCATCCATTTCAACTATAGAAGAACTCAGGGGAACGCCACAAGCCGAAAGGCGATGGGCGGCTGAGAAGGCCAGGCGTCCGGGCGTCCGCGCAAGCGGCGCGGGCCATCGCCAATCCTGCGTGTTGGCCGGCGCAAGCGCCCCAAAACGGGACCGCCGCTAGCCCTTGCCGCGCGGCGGTCGCTGAGAGTGGCGGGTGATATAACGCGCCGGAGCCAAGGCTCGCTTTTTGGGCGTGGGGCGATCTGGGGCGGAGGTTGAAACCTTCGCCAGGACCTGGTCGAACGAGGAGGCGCGAGCTTTTGGAGGCTTCTTGGCAGCCGCCTTGCCCTTGAGATAAGGATGCTCGGTGAAGCAAGTCCGGCAGATGACTTTCGCCACACGGTTGTCGCGGAAGCTGGCGATATCATGGTTCAGCAGGAGCTTGCAGCGAGGGCAATAGTCATCAATCAGGTCGCCTAAACGCACGCGCCGCCCTTTCCGCACGCAGGACCTCGTCCATCCATCGGCAGGCCCCATCACGCAAGTGCATTATAGACGCCACAGGGGAAATTGCAACCGAGGGACATCGCGTGGCCGGTCCTGCATTCGGCAGAAGCCGCGCGCCGCCTTCCGCCGAGGCGATTCTCGTTCGACGCGCCGGGGACAGCGTGGCTCGCTGAATTGACACCCCCCTCGGAGGGCAGGTATCCTGAAAATACGGGGCGCTTGGAGCGCCTCAGTCGAAGGGGCAGGCCGCGGAGATCGAGCCGGGTAAAAAATCGCGGCGAGGAATAAGGTTTGGACTTTCCAGCAAAAGTGTGGCGCCGGCTAGACGGGTGGGCCGCGCGGCTGACCTTGCTGCCGGTGCTCCAAGCTTCGGAAGAAGCGCTGATGGGCGGCCAGGCGGTGATCGAGGGGGTGATGATGCGCGCGCCGCATTCCTACGCCGTGGCCGTGCGGCGAGCGTCAGGCGAGCTCGGCGTGGCGGCGGACTTCCTGGAACGCCCCGCGGAAAAACACCGCTGGCTTGGCTGGCCGGTGCTGCGAGGGCTGGGCGTCCTGGGCCAAGCGCTCGTGGTCGGCGTGCGGGCGCTGCGGTACTCCGCCGAGCAGGCGATGGAAGGGCCGGAAACTCAGCCGAAGAAAAAAACGGAGATGAGCCCTTGGGCGTTGACGCTGAACGTGGCGCTTTCCCTGGCGTTTTTTATCGCCTTTTACAAGTTTCTGCCACTGTATATGGCCACGCTCCTTAGCCGACATTATCGCGCCGCGAAAAATATTTTTGTGTTCAACCTTCTCGATGGAATCCTGCGGCTGGCGCTCTTCTTTGGATTTCTCTGGCTGATTTCACAGATGAAGGATATCCAGCGGGTTTTCGAGTATCACGGCGCCGAGCACAAAGTGGTTTGGGCCTATGAAAAGGGGGGAAAGCTCGACGTAGAGTCAGCAAGGGCCTGCTCGCGCTTCCATCCGCGCTGCGGCACCAGCTTTTTGCTGGTGGTGATGGTGATCGCCTTGATCTTTTACCTGTTTATTCCCTTCCACTCGTTCGCCGGGCGGCTGGCCGCGAGGATCGCCTTGCTGCCGGCCATCGTGGGCGTTTCCTATGAGTTCATTCGGTACGCGGCCAAATCGAAAGGGACGCTTTGGAAATGGGCTTCGGCGCCGGGACTGTGGCTGCAGCGGATCACCACGCGCGAGCCGGACACCCGCCAACTGGAGACGGCCATCCAGGCGCTGGAATCGGCATTGGAACTCGAGAAACAACGCGGCGGCGAGTTGGTGGTCGCGTGATGACCGAGGAACCGGCGGCCCGCCAAAAGGAGCGCGCGGCCGGGTCGGGCGGAGATGGCAATATGCACTGGGTCGGAAACCTTGAGCAAATCGAAAAGCGGTACGACGAGCTGACCGTGGCGCTCAGCGACCCGAAGACGCTCGCCGACCCGGCGAATTATCAGAAGGGCGCCAAGGCGCACGCTGAGCTCAGTGTGATCGTCGAAAAGTTCCGCGAGTGGAAGGAAATCCAAAGAGGGATGGTCAGCGCCCGGTCGCTGCTCGAGGAGCCGGCTTCGGACTCGGAGATCAAGGCGCTGGCGCAAGAAGAGCTTGCCGAGCTCGAAAAGCGGCAGGCGGAGGCAGAAGTCCAACTGAAAATTCTGCTGCTGCCGAAGGATCCAAACGACGAGAAGAACGTGGTGTTGGAGATTCGCGCCGGCACGGGAGGCGACGAGGCGACGCTGTTTGCGCAGGAAATCTTCCGCATGTACGCGCGCTACGCGGAGTCGCAAGGCTGGCGAGTGGAGGTGCTGTCCACGTCGGTCTCCGCCGTGGGAGGGCTCAAGGAAGCGATCGCGCTAATCGAAGGCCAGAAAGTGTACAGCAAGCTCAAGTACGAAAGCGGCGTTCATCGCGTGCAGCGAGTTCCGGCGACCGAGCAGCAGGGGCGCATCCACACTTCCGCCGTGACGGTGGCCGTGTTGCCGGAAGCCGACGAGGTGGAGATTGAGATTGACCCCAAGGACATCCGCATTGACACGTTCTGCTCTTCCGGGCCGGGCGGACAGTCGGTGAATACGACGTACTCCGCCGTGCGCATCACGCACCTGCCGACCGGCATGGTCGTTTCCTGCCAGGACGAAAAGTCGCAGATCAAAAACCGCGCGAAGGCAATGCGCGTGCTGCGGTCGAGGCTTTACGAAATGAAGCTCGAAGCGCAGCAAAAGCAGATCGTCGAGGAGCGCCGCTCCATGGTGGGGACGGGCGACCGGAGCGAAAAGATTCGGACCTATAACTTTCCGCAAAACCGCGTCACGGATCACCGCATTGGCCTGACGCTCCACCAGCTCGACCGGGTGATGGATGGCCGTTTGGAGGGAATCATCGAGGGGCTGATCACACACTATCAGGCCCAACGACTTAAGCAAGCGGCCGTGGCGGCGTGAAGGCCGAGCTTCCGAGCCGAGCGGCGGTCGAATCCATGCTCCCAGCGAATCCCGCCCAAGGTTCCCGTTCCGCAGCCAGGACTCTGACGGTGCGCCAGGCGCTCAGGGAGGGGCTGGCTCGCCTGCTGGCCGATCACGTTCCTTCCGCAAGCCTGGCGGCCGAATTGCTCTTGATGCATGCGCTGGAGCGCGACCGAACATATCTTTATGCTCATGGGGACAACAAGCTCTCGGCGGCGGCGGGCGAGCGATATTTCGGCCTCATCGCCGAACGACTGAGCGGCAAGCCCACACAATACATCACCGGGCACCAGGAATTCTGGGGGCTGGATTTTGAAGTCACGCCGGACGTTCTGATTCCTCGCCCCGAAACGGAACACCTGGTCGAGGCGGTCGTGGAGCGCGCGGCGGCGAGCGGACCGGCCGGGCCGGCGCGGCGGCAGATCGTGGACGTTGGGACGGGCTCGGGGTGCATTGCGCTGGCGCTGGCGAAGGAGCTTCCGGGCGCCGAAATTTATGCCACCGACATTTCCCCGGCGGCCTTGGGCGTGGCCGCGCGGAACGCCACGCGGTTGGGGCTCGCGGGGCGAGTCCAGTTTCGTGAAACCGATTTACTGACTTACTTTCTGAACCCCTCGTATGAGGACACGTTTGACTTTGTGATCTCAAACCCTCCTTACGTCGGCCGAGATGAAATGGGGCAAGTCCAGCGCGAAGTGCGCGAGTTCGAGCCCCGCCTAGCCTGGGGCGGCCTCGAGCGCGGCGACGAGGTTTATGCGCGGCTCTTTCCCGAGGCGCGGCGAGTTCTGAGGCCAGGCGCCTTTGTGGTCGTCGAGATTGGTTACAATATGCGCGACCGAGTGCTGGCGCAGCTCGGCGCGGGCTGGACGGACGCGGACATCCGGCCGGACCTGGCCGGCATTCCGCGCGTCGTGGTCGCCAGGAAGTCGCGGCCGTGACCGGCCAGAAGATGACACATCAACTTCCATGACTCACGGGACGGCACACTCCGCCGAGTTTTCAGTCCGCTCCATCCTGCACGTGGACATGGACGCGTTTTTCGTGTCGGTCGAGGAGCTGGAGAATCCTTCGCTCAGGGGCAAGGCCGTCGTGGTGGGCGCCGATCCGGATGGGCGAGGCGTGGTGGCGGCGGCGAGTTACGGAGCGCGCAAGTTCGGCATTCATTCCGCCATGCCGATTCGCACCGCAAAGAAGCTCTGCCCTCACGCGATTTTTTTGCGCGGGCGGCACGAAAAGTACCACGAGTACTCAGAGAAGATCCGGCGCATCTTCGAGGAATTCACGCCGACGGTCGAGATGGTCTCAATTGATGAAGCCTGCCTCGACCTGACCGGCACCGAGCGGCTGCACGGCCCCGCGGTCCGAGCGGCCGACCGGCTGATCCGAACCGTGAAGGACCGAACGCACCTCAACTGCTCGGTGGGGGTTTCCACCTCGCATCTGGTTTCCAAGATCGCCTCCGATCAGGCCAAGCCGCACGGTTTGCTCGTCATTTTTCCTGGCTCGGAGGCGCAGTTTCTCCGGCCCTTGCCCATCCGACGAATGCCGGGAGTTGGCAAGGTCACCGAGCCGGAACTGCTGGCGCTCGGCATCGCGACGATCGGCGACCTGCAGCGCTGCGAGCTGGATTGGCTTCGCGAGCAGTTCGGCCAACACGGCGAATGGCTCCATCAGAAGTCGCTGGGGCAGGATATTGACGCCTACGAGTACGATGAAGAGCCGAAATCCATCAGCCACGAGACGACGTTCGATGAAGACACCCACGACGCCGATCAAATCGAGCGCACGCTTTCCTACCTCGCGCAGCTTGTCGGAAGGCGATTACGCGAGCAGCGGCTGTTTGCGCGGACGGTCGGTTTGAAACTCCGCAATTGGAAGTTCAAGACGCTGACCCGTGACACGACGCTCGATGAGCCGACGCATCTCGATTCGGTAATCTTCGGGAACGCCCACCGTCTGTTCTTGGCGGCGTGGGACGGAAAGGAAAAGATTCGCCTGGTCGGCGTGCGCGCTTCGGGGCTCGGGCGGCGTGAATTTCAGTTGAACCTGCTCGAGGCCGAGCGGCGGGAGAAACTCGACCGCGCGCTCGAGGCGGCGGACCGGGTGAGGAACAAGTTCGGTTTCGAGTCCATTCAGATGGCCCGCTCGCTTGACAAAGGCAACGAATTGAAGCCGCGAAAGCAGCGGCGCTTTCTGGGACGAGAGGACCCGTAATCTTTGCGGGCGGAGAGACGACAAGCCCACGACGGGAAAACCGTCGTGATAGCTACCAAAGCGACGGAAAGGGGAGCCGCAGGGCCGAAAAGCGGGCACGGCACTTGAAAAGTCGGGGGGCGGCTTGCGCGATAAGGGCAAATCAGTTGGAATGGGTTGGATGGACGCGAAGCGCGAAGCGGCGGTGAAAATTGCCAAGCGGGTACGCGAGGCGGGTTTCCAGGCGTTTTTTGTGGGCGGCTGCGTGCGCGACCTGGTGATGGGGCGCGAGCCGAGCGATTACGACGTGGCGACTAATGCGCCGCCCCCCGAGGTTCTGCGGCTGTTTCCGGATGGTCTGACCGTCGGGATGCAATTTGGCGTGGTTGTCGTGCCGCGGCCGGAAGGCAACGTGGAGATTGCTACCTTCCGCAGCGACGGCCGATACCTGGACGGCCGCCATCCCACCGAGGTTGTTTATGCCGAAAGGCCGGAAGAGGACGTTCGGCGGAGAGACTTTACCATCAACGGGCTGCTCTACGATCCGATCCAGGAGAAGGTGCTCGACTACGTGGGCGGGCAGGCGGACCTGCGGGCGCGGCGGGTGCGCACCATCGGCGACCCGCGCCTGCGTTTCAGCGAAGACCGATTGCGCATGCTCCGAGCGGTGCGGTTCGCAGCCCGCTTCGAGTTTGTTCTTGAGGCCCAGACGGCGGCGGCTATCCGCGAGCTCTCATCCGGAATCAGCGACGTCAGCCCGGAGCGGGTTCGCGGGGAAATCGTGCGCATTCTGACGGAGGGGCAAGCGCGGCGCGGCTTCGAGTTGCTGGATGAAACCGGGCTCTTGAAGGAAGTTTTGCCGGAAGTGAAAGCGATGCAGGGCGTCGAGCAGCCTCCGGAGTTTCATCCCGAGGGCGACGTTTGGACTCATACCTTGATGATGCTGGAAGGATTGAAAAGGCCGACGCCGACGCTGGCCTTGGGGGTGCTGCTGCACGACGTGGGCAAGCCCCCTACTTTCACGGTGCGGGAGCGCATCCGGTTCGACCAGCACGTTGAAGTGGGAGCAAAAATGGCGGAAGAAATCTGCCGGCGGCTGCGCCTCTCAAGCCGCGAGACGGAGCAAGTGGTTGAGCTGGTCCGGCATCACTTGCGCTTCAAGGATTTTCCAAAAATGCGCCGCGCGACGCAGTTGCGATTCATCCGCATGGACGGGTTTGATGAACACCTGGAACTGCACCGGCTGGATTGTCTGTCCAGCCACGGCAATCTGGCCAACTACGAAATGGCGCGACGCCTGCTGGAAGAGACGCCCAAGGATCAAGTTCGGCCACCGCGCCTCGTCACCGGAAACGACCTGATCGAGCGTGGTTACATCCCCGGCCCGCAATACCGACTCATTTTGCAGTCCCTGGAGGATGCCCAACTGGACGGCAAGGTTCAGACCCGCGAGGACGCACTGCGGCTCCTGGCGGAGCAATTCCCCCTCCGTCAGCCGTAATCACTTCCCATAGGGCACAACCGCGAAGAAGTAAACGATACTCCCCAGGACCCCGATGCCGATGACGAAGATCGCCACCTTCACCCACCTCATCTTGCGGTCCTCGGCCGTCGGTTTGTCTTCGTTGATCATTTGAAACATCGCGACCTCCTCTTCTCGCTTCGCCCACGCGAAGCGCCGAGGGAATCGAACGGGGGCCGAGACCTCAGCCTCAACCCCGCTGAGAGGCCACGCAGGCGATTCAGAGCCCGGCCCTAAATCCCCGCAAAATTGAGCAGCCGCATCCCCAGAGCCACCTTATATTCCGGTTAATACTCTAACCCCTATTCCCCAAATGTCAAGGCTCGCGCCGGGTGCGCGACATAGGAGTGGGAATTTGAAGAGTTGCCTTTTTTGTGCTATGAAGCCTAACGTGTGATAATCCATTTATTGAACCGTTTGTGGGTACGATACTTAGAGCTCCAACATTAGAGCGTATTTATAGCGTGGTTTTAGGCCAATCAAACTCAACTCCAAGCTAAACTCCGCTATAATGCGGGAGGCGATAGTTATGACAAAGAAATTGTTAATTGTCCTTTTTTCCCTAATAGGTTTCGGATTTGTTTTGGGAGCCATCAGTTTCTTTAGTTCGAATGCAGCTCAAGATCTATCCGCGGCTGTGGAGTTTGTACTTTTACTTGGTGCAGGTCTACTCATAGTACTATGGATAATCCTGCTTGTGCTTAGATTATTGAATTTCGTTGGCACAGGTAATTGGAAGTTTAAGAAGGAAAAGGAATGAGTGAACGATCAATCTGTACAACTTAGTAATGCTATAGATAAGTATTCGTTGGATTTTAAGAGAAGGTGTCCCAGAGTTCGTTGGAGGTGAGCGGCGGCGATGTTGAGGGCTCCGGCGAGGCGCAGCCGGGAGATGACCAAGTTGCGCCGGGAGGCCATTACCTGGGCTCCGGCGGATGCGGCAGCGATCCTCATCGAAAGCCCC